>NZ_AYWU01000017.1:0-254938 GCF_000502375.1 Mesorhizobium sp. L48C026A00
CAGACGTGTGCTCTTCCGATCTCTTCGTCGCAGACCGGCCCTTCAATTGCAGCGACAAACCAGGATCTTCACGGCTCTCTACGCTCATTTGGAGCCCGGCCCTACAGCCGAGGCCGTTGCCACCGCATAGACCCTGCCATTACAGTCGACGGTTGAAGAGCAGCCAAAAACTCGATCAATCTCGGCGAAACCATGTCCGCCCACCGGATTCGAACCTCCAAACGCCTCATGCCGAAGACGAACTTTCATCGGGCCGAACGGTCTCCCGAACTGCGGACGATCGTGTCGTTGCCGGAGGAGATGGCAAGGATCCGAGATTTGGCGGAAGCCTGGATAATCCGCAATATTGGAAAAAAGGGCCTGTTTACCTACAGTATCAATCCGTATACGGGCGAGAGATCTGAAAAAAACAATGAACTAAGACAGCTTATGTCATCGCGCACGTTGGCGGAAATGAGCGTAGGAAATCTCTCGCTTCGCCCTGTTCATCGCCGGAATTTGTCATTCATCATGAATACATGGTATCGGGAGGAGGGTGGTATTGGTTATATTGAATATGATGGCAAGTCAAAGCTCGGGGCAAATGCGATGCTGCTTCGCACATTCGCGGCAAGTCCTCATTTTGAACAGTTCCAGTCAAAGGCCAGTGCGGCCGCGGAGGGCATCCTTGCGCTCCAGAATGCAGACGGGTCCTTTCGCCCTTGGCTAAAGGAGCCGAATTATTCCTTCGACGCAAAATACCTCTTAACATTTTATTCAGGGGAAGCGCTGGTTGCTTTGCTCGAATATTATATCCGGACTGGATTAACCCGTTATTTCGACGAAGCGGCGCGCAGTGCAGAATTCTATTTAGAGGAATATGTCCGCAATATCGCAGATAATTATTACCCGGCATACGTGCCTTGGCACACCATCGCTTATCGGCATCTATATGAGTTGACGAAAGCCGATAAATTCGCCGAGGCGGTGTTTACTCTGAACGACAAATTGCTTGAACTTCAGGACCGGTCGTACAGGATTGGACGATTCTTCAATCCAGCAACCCCTCAGTACGGCCTTCCGCACGCGTCCTCGGACGGAGTTTATACCGAGGGGCTGGCTTATGCATTCGAGATGGCGCAGCGGACAGGGGATGAAGTGAGGGCAGGGCGATACCTTGACGCTATTATGCTCTCGTTGAAAAACATCGCATCCTTGCAGTATAGAGAAAAACTGGATGAGTCTCCTCTTCCTTTCTATGTCTACCGAGGCGCCATCAGGACCAATGCAGAGAAAAATAGGTGGGCTCGCATAGACAATGCCCAGCATACGATAGACGCTATCCAGGCCCTGGGGAATTTTCTCGGAAGCAAGCAGGCTTTTACATTCGAGCTGGGGCTTTGACTCCCGTCAAAGGACAGCCAGGCGCCCCGAACTGCTCCTGCGTTTCTTCACCGGGCAGTGCGGCCAGCATCCCAGTCTGGATCTGTACCATTTCGACCTTCAACGCCACCCAAAATATTGCCCGTGGTCTGCTTGACCGGCTCAAGCCATGATGCAAGCATGGGAAGGAAAGCGTTTTGAACACATCAGGCTCATAAATGCCGACGTTGGAATACCTGTTGACCCCATCGGCGGAAGAGCTGGCGCAAACGCATGTGCTGTTTTTGGCGCGTCATGCCCTCGACTCCAGCCCGGAGCGCAGGGCCAAGTACGGCTACCACGTCGTCTACCATGCCATCATGCTCGAAACGCTGCGCGGGCTGGGTTTCAGGGTCACGCCGGCGAGCGAGCACGAGGTGCTGTTCGGGCCTCTCGACTTCGATTTCCTCTATGCCATTCACTCGCATGCGATATTCGATGGTCACGAGCTCCTGGCGCCGGCAATCGCCGCCTATCGTGGCGTCCCGTGTCTCGGCGCATCGGCGTCAAGTCGGGCGGTCTCGGAAGACAAGGTATTGGCCAAGCAACTGGCTGCTTCCCTGGGGCTCGATGTCGCCAAGCACAGGATCATGCAGCCCGGTGAGGTCAGCAATGACAAATTCAGCCTGCCTGGTTCGTGGATTGTCAAGCCGCGGGGGGGTATCGCTTCCGACGCAATTGTAAAGGTCGAGAATGAAGCGGATTGGCGGGATGCGCTGACAACCATCTCGGATCCGCGTCACGGCGGCCGTGAATTCATTGCAGAAGAGTTTGTGCCGGGCCTCAATCTGACGGTTCCAATCGTCGAGGGCTTCCCCCCGGGTTCATTGGCGGTTTTCGAGGAGAGCGGCCGCCCTGGCGACAATGTTCTGACCAATGAAGCAAAGCGAGGGCTCAACAGTTCCTACAAGTCCGCTCCTTACGACGGACCGGGAGCTGAAGAGGTTTCGGAGGCAACCGCACGAATGGTGGCCGAGATGTCGCCATTCGACTATGCCCGCTTCGACTTCCGTTATGATCCCGACACGCGGCGGACCGTTTTCATCGAAGTGAACATCGCCTGCAACATGGCGCCGGCCTCGGCGGTCTATCGTTCGGCCGCCCTGCATGGGATCAAGTATGAAGAACTGGTGGGACATGTTTTGACGCGCAGTCTCAGGCGTCAGAGAAAGCGGCAAAGATAACCGCAACGCTGGATAAGGCACTTCAGTGATGGTCAGCGCATGCAAATCGATATGGTCGACAAATTCGAAGCGTTGGAGCCACTGAGAGAGAATTGGGACCGGATATATGACTCCGATCCGGAGGCGAACTTCTTCCTGTCGTGGCCATGGATGTCGAATTGGCTGCGACGCCCAAATTGGGTGATTTTGGCCGCGCGGTCTCCCGGGTCGAACGAGTATGTCGCCTTCTTCCCTTTGCAACTCGTCACCGGGCTTGATGAGCAGGCGGGGTTTTATAGCAGCATAAGGATGGCCGGCTCGTATTTCGCCACCTATACGGGCTTCATCTGCGTTCCCGAATTCGAAGAGCAAGTCGTTTCATTGTTCGCCGATCGCCTGCAGGCGCTGAATTGGACAACGTTACACTGCGACGACATTTCGATATCGGCCAGGCGCCGTCAAATGCTGCTTGGAAGCTTTTCTGACAACGATTTTGTGAAAGAAAAGATTGAACGACGTCGCCATACAACCCGAACAGGCGAAAATATAAATCATGACATCTATATGTATGTCGATTTGCCAGCCGATTGGGACGAATTCCTGGATGGCAACCTTGGCTCGAAAACCCGTCGTGATGTCCGCCATTTTCTTCGTCAGGTCGAAAATAGCGGAGAATACCGGATAAGTTTGGCAGACTTCGAGACAATCCAAAGCGACCTGGAGGTTTTCTGTCAACTTTGGCTTGCGCAGTGGGAGGTCAAAAGCCGCGTCTATGCTCAGGGTGTTATTACCAACTGCCGCCATATGTTACTTGAATGCCACAAGGCGGGTGTGCTGTTCGCGCCCGTATTGTGGAAAGGCGATACTCCATTAGGAGTACACATTGCGTTTATCGACAGGTCAAAGGGTTCACTCGTCTGTTTCCTCGTCAGCCGCAATCTCGCAATTCGGAAGCCTCCACCCGGCTTGGTGCTTCACGCCTACAGCATCCGTTGGGCAATTCAAAACGGCCTCAGGACTTACGACCTTGGCACTGGAGATTTTTCGTACAAGTACAGTTTCGGATCGAAGGAGCGGCTTGTCGAGGGTGTCCGGATCGACTCCACCAACAGCCGCGGAAACAGGCTGGATCGAAGAAGCCTTCCCTCGGTGATTTCGTCGGTGCGAAAGCTGCGTCAGGAGGGGAAGTTCCAACTGGCTGAGCGCGGTTGCAGGCAGGTGCTCGAAACTGAACCGAGCAATCTGGAGGCGCGCCGGCTTCTGGACGAGCTTGTGGCGGCTAGGCGTATTGAGGAGCAATTTGCGCGTGCCTTGCAATGCCATCGGAGCAAGCAATTTTTGGATGCCCAGAGGATTTATCTGCAGGTACTGGCAGCAAATCCCCGGCATTACGACGCTAATTATCTGTTGGGCGTTCTATGTCTTCAGGCCGGTCGGTATCAGGCAGCGGACACTTACCTGGCTCGCGCCACTGAGATCAATCCGAAAGCCGCAACTGCGTACAACAACAGGGGGCATGCCTTGCGCGGCCTGAAACGGTATGACGAGGCTCTCGCGTGCTACGAGAAAGCCATCGGGGTGAAACCCGATTTCGTGCAGGCAATGAACAATCGGGGGGTGACGCTGCGGGCGTTGGGGCGCATTGATGAGGCACTCGCCAGCTTCGACGAGGCGCTGACGCTCAAACCGGACTTTGCCAAGGCCTTGTCCAACCGCAACCAGTTGCGAGTGCCTCTGCCGCGCGACCGTTTATCCATCGCCGATGATGTGGACACCTTAGAGTAAAGCGCATCGCGTTTTGCATCTGGTCAAGGACAGGAATGGCTGGGTAAACCCGTCGACCTGCTAACTTTTCCACTCCATCGATAGCCCATGCGGATCGCAGATCGCGAGCGTTTTTACCCTGCGCTCGCCATTGAAGTATCTGCTGACCTTTAGAGGATTGAACGTCTCAGTGGGGTTGGGGTGTGCGACCTCGCCCTCCACAGTGACGCGCCAGACCGGCGCCGTCTTGCTCGCCTCCAACAGGATATCGTTTATGCGTCGGTGTTGATCGCCGGAAAGCTGATAGCCCATTATCGTGTGATACACGCACCGGGCTTGGTAAGGCGGAATCTCCGCCAGCGCAGAGGCCAGGTTCAGCACGGCGTCGCCGCCTCTGATCCGGGGCGGATGCGCGGCGGCGACCTTCAAGGCGCCATCCAGTTTTGTAAGCCGGTCAATGCGCTCGGGCCAGACAAGCGCCTTGAGCCACCGGCGTTCATTTTCATCCCGAACATCGGTCGGATAAAGTTCGAGGCCGATCCTCGATGAAACGGGGGGCGGGAACATCCCCAAAACAGGCACGCCAGGCCCTTCAAGGATGCAGGAAAGGACGAAATCCGCATCGGTCCACCGCTCCAGCTTCGGAGCGCCGTTCCCGTCCGTATACCGATATCCATAGCTGTCGAAGTTCAGGTTCAGGCCGGCGCTGGATCCGATCTCGACGAGGCCAAGGGGAGAGGCGGCTTCGCGCGCAACCAGATCGAATGCGGGCAGCAGCAGCGCGCTGCGGCCAGCCTCGTTGGTGTTGGTGGCGCGCTTCGCGATGATGTCGACGAGTTCGGCTTCGTGGGCACCGCAAAAAGCGGCGAAAAGTTCGAATGCGCGATCGTCGGCCGGCCGCGTTCCGCCCAGACTCGGATAATATTCCCTAAGAGGATGGTCGACGCCGCCGAGCAGGAGATACTGTACCGCGCCGAAGACAAGGTTCGCCGCCGGCTGACCCTTCCTGCGCCCCGCCGCCAGGCGCTGCAGCGCGACATTGTCCGCAATCCCAAGCGACAGCTTTTCATAGAGGGGAGAGCCGCCACGACGAGACTCGTTGGCAAAGAAGCGGTAATAGTGAGCGCTTGTTTCAAACACCACCATAGCACGTACCTAGCGGGCAATAGATGTCTTGGATGTGGATTCCACCTGTAGTTGCCTTAATGCTTTCGGCCCAGCGGGTCAAGGAACCGGGCGAACAATAGAGGCTTTCGAGCATACGTTCCTGAGAGGCTGGCGGATGAACGAAACCGTGGATGATACACCTTCGGGATATACTGTCATTGACGGCGCCTTTCGCGACGAATCGCGCAGCCGTTCGGTGCCGTACCGGCTTTATGCCCCCGCTTCCCTCTCCGGCGCTTACCCGGTGATCCTTGTGTCGCATGGCATTGGCGGATCGCGCGAGGCGATGCCTTACCTCGGACGGCGCCTGGCGGAAAGTGGTTACGTGGCGGTGCACCTGCAGCATACCGGGACGGACAGTTCGATCTGGCAACAGGAAAACTCCCTTGCGGAAGTCTACCGATTGCTTCGTGAAGCCATGTGGGACGCCAATGCTGCGCGCGCGCGATTTCAGGACGTGCCCTTTGCCCTGCGCGAGCTTGCGCGCATGAACGGCGAGGGGCGGCTCGCCGGCCGCCTGGATTTGACACGCATCGGCATGGCCGGACACTCTTATGGAGGCGTCTCGACGATGGTTGCAGCAGGGCAGAGAATGGGCCCGGGCGGGCAGTGGTCGTTCAAGGAGCCAGGAATTCGCGCTGGCTTGGTCATGAGCCCGAACATACCCATCCAGGGCGGCGACTTGGCCGCCCTTTACCGCGATATCAGTATCCCGCTGTTTCACATCACGGGGACGAAAGATGGCAATGCGGTGCCCGGCAACAAGGAATTCGATCCGATACAGCGGACCCTTCCTTACGAAGCGCTGACCATCCCTCATCAATATCTGCTCGTTCTCGACGGTGCTGGCCACAATGCGTTTTCCGGCCTGAAGCACGGGCCACACGCCCACGGCCCCGAGGAAGAGACCCGCTACACGCGCGTTGTACAAGACGCAGCAGTGTCGTTCTTCGATGCCTATCTGAATGGGAAAACGGCGGCTCTGGCGGCCCTTCGCCAAACGTTTCAATCCAGCCTTGAGCCGACCGACAGGTTTGAATGGAAATAGCGGGAAAGTCCGCCAGCGTTTGCCGACAGTTATTTGACCTGGAATCGACGTGGCAGGATGGGGGAAGCAGCCAGCTTGACTTTATCTGGTACGCCCAAGGGGAATCGAACCCCTGTTACCGCCGTGAAAGGGCGGTGTCCTGACCGCTAGACGATGGGCGCGCTCAGATGTGAGCGCTTATAGTTGCGTTGCACCAAACCGGCAACCCGTCTGCCGCTACCTGCGACAACTTTTTTCGGTGACCGCAAAACCGCGCATTTTCGGCGATTTGCCCGGGTTCGACGCAGCAACGCGTGCCGTGCTGAGACAGCACAGTGCGGGCATTGCATGGACGAGAGGGAGAACCAGCCGTTACCGCCGCCGACGGCAGCGCCAGTTCCAGTCGCGCTCGGGACCGACGTCGATGTGAACGGATTCGGTATGGCAGTAGGTGCCGACGCCGCCGCGCCCGGGCATGCTGCGGATGTAGCTTGCCAATTGCGCTTTCGAGACGCCTGGAACCTGGATGTCGGCGGCGGCGCAATACATGTGCAGCGAATTCTTGGCGCCGTTGGCGCGGCGGTTGCGGGCCGGATCACGATAGCCGGAGGTGACGATCATCTTCTTGCCGTAGTGGCCCTCGATCGTCTTCAGCACGCGGACCAGCGAAGGTTTCAGGCAGGCAACGTCGACATTCTCGGTCTGCTTCAAAAGACCGTTGGGCGCCAGCCGGGCAAGACCGGGAGCGTATGCCACCTGATAGGCGCCGCCTTCATCCTCATTCAGATCGACGTCGCTGTCGTCGTCGAGGCCGGATTTGCGCTTGATCTCGAAAAGCGCGGTCTTGCGCACGCCAGGCAGCGCGTCATCGGTGAAACGGCTGGTATCGCCGAGCGAAGCCAGTTGCACCGGCTTTTCAGCCGATTTGGCCGAGGCCAGGGTGATGGCGGGTTTTGCCGCCGCCTTGGGCTGAGCGGCCTTGGGCTGCGCCGCCGGCGGCTGCTCGCCCGACCTGTTGCTGGCCTGCGGGGCAGGTGCTGCCGAGGCAGGCGTGCTGAACAAAGAGGCGAGGAACCCCTTCTTCTTCGGCGCATAGGCCTGCGGCTCAGCGGCGGTCACATAGACCGGGTTGTTCATCGCCGGCGCGGCGGCCTCGGCCTTTGACTTCGGCGCGGCCGTGCCGGCATCGGCGGTTTCAGTCTTCTGCGCAGCAGCGTCGGCCTGTTCAACCGTCTGCGCCGCCTGTGGCTGCGGCGTCTGGCCTGCAGCCGTCTCTGCGCCCGCTTTGGCCGGGACGGGGAAGCCGGCATCCGATTTGGCGCTTCCCTGGGAGGCCTGCGCCCCCGGCTTGGCCGCTGGCACATGAGCGACCTGCTCGGGAAGGCTTGCGTCGCCCTTGGCGGTCATCGTCATTTGTGAAGTCGTCATCTGCGACGATGAATCAGTGGTGACCTGTTGGCTGCCGGAGGTTGTGTCCGTAGCCGAGGCATTGTAGCCGGGCATGCCGACGGACAGGGATGGGTCGCCGGCCGAGGTGCAGGACGCCAGGAGCACGGAGAAAAGCGCGGCCGCAATGGCGCGGCTTTCTCCCTTCGCGAGGCGCGATCCTGCTGATTTCAAAACCAAATTCCCCCTCGATGTCCGGTCGGTACTTCATTGGCGGCACCGAAACGTCTCGCCGCAATAAACCCTTGCCCCCGAACGGAAACGAGACCTGTGTCAAATCCGCAAGCCCCAGAATAATTCGACGGCTAGAGAAGAATCGGGAGTGCTTAAGGGTTGACGACACCATTTCGCCCTCTTTTACCGGCGCGTCAACTCACCACACATTACAGAAGGTTACACACGCACCTTGACATAGGTGCCTGGCGCATCGCCGAGGGTTTTTATGTGCTTGCCGGGTTTGCGGGCCGGCACGCGGGTGTCGTCCCTGGCTTCGACCCAGCGTTGCCAGTGCGACCACCAGGAGCCGGGATGGTTGGTGGCCTTGGCGAGCCACTCGTTGAAGTCGCCGGTTGGCTTGCCGCCGGTCCAGTAGTGATATTTCTGCGCTGCCGGCGGATTGACGACGCCGGCGATGTGGCCGGAGCCGGCCAGGACGTAGTCGACCTCGCCGCCGAAATATTTCGAACCGAGGAACACCGAAAGCGCCGGCGCGATATGGTCTTCCTTGGAGGCGAGGTTATAGACCGGGATGGTGACATCCTTCAGCGATACGACGTGGCCCGCCAGTTCCATCTCGCCTTGCGAAAGTCTGTTCTCGAGATAGCAATTGCGCAGGTAGAAGGAATGGTTGGCTGCGGCCATGCGGGTCGAATCGGCGTTCCAGTAGAGCAGGTCGAAGGGCAGGGGATCCTTGCCGCGCATGTAGTTGTTGACGACATAGGGCCAGATCAGGTCGCCCGAGCGCAGCATGTTGAAGGCGGTCGCCATCTTGGTGCCGTCGAGATAGCCTTTCTCGTTCATCGCCTTTTCGACGGCCGCGACCTGCTCCTCGTCGACGAACACTTTCAGGTCGCCGGCATGGGTGAAATCGACCTGCGTGGTGAAGAAGGTGGCCGATTTGATGCGGTGGTCGCCCTCCTGCGCCAAAAGCGCCAGGGCGGCTGCCAGCAACGTGCCGCCGACGCAATAGCCGACGGCGTTGACGTCCTGTTCGCCGGTGGCCTTTTCGATCGTGTCCAGGCCGTATTGCAGGCCCTCTCTGATATAGGCCTCCCAGCTCTTGGTGCCGTGCCGCTCGTCCGGGTTGATCCAGGAGATGACGAAGACGGTGTGGCCCTGCTCGACCGCCCAGCGGATGAAGGATTTTTGCGGGTTGAGATCGAGAATGTAGAATTTGTTGATCCATGGCGGACAGATCAGCAGCGGCCGCTTGAGCACGGTCTCGGTCGCCGGATCATATTGCAGGATCTCGGCGACGTCGCTGCGGCCCACCACCTTGCCGGGTGTCGTGGCCAGGTTCTTGCCGATCTCGAAGGACGAATAGTCGGCCTGCCTCAGTTTCAGGTCGCCCTTGCCGGCGGCGATGTCCTCGGCCAGCATCTTCATGCCGCGCACCAGGTTTTCGCCATTCGAGGCGATGGTCTCGCGAAACAGTTCCGGGTTGGTCAGGATGAAATTCGACGGCGAAATGGCGTTGGACACCTGCTTGACGTAGAAACCGGCCTTGTGGCGGGTGTGCTCGTCCAGGCCATCGGCGTGTTCGACCAGGTCGTTCGCCCAGCGCGAGGTGACGAGATAGGCCTGCTTGAGGAAATCGAAGAAAGCGTTGCGGCCCCATTCCGGGTCCTGGAAACGCTTGTCGCCGGGCTCGGGCTTGAACGCGCCTTCGGCGTCTTCGCCGCCGTCGCTGAGGCGCTGGATGGAGTTGGCCCAGACGGTCATGTAGCCGGAGAACAGCCGCGTTTGCGCCTCCAGCGCGCGCTGCGGATCGGAAAGCCAGTATTCGCTGAGCTTGGAGAAGGTTTTCACCATATCGACGACCGGCTCGGCGACATGATCGCGCACCTCGCCTTTTTCGCGCGGCTCGGCCCATGCGGAAGCCGCCTTGCCGGCCTGCTCGATCATGCGCGCCATGTTCAAGGCGAAGCGCTCCGGATCCTTGACCAGATATTGCTCGACGGTCGAAGGCCGGTCATCTTCCGCTTTGCCCGAATCGGGTGTTTTGGACATGGTTCGCGGGGTTCCTCCCGAAGCGTTTTCTTGACATAGTATCATGGCACATCCAACAGGGTCCAACGCGCTCTATCTTGGCTGCCCGGGAAACAATATGACGACTGATACTGGCAAAACTGTTTTTTCTGGCACTGGTCGTTTTTGCCGCACAGGCGCGGCGGTCGTCTTTTTGGCGATCGCCGGCTGTTCGAGCACCAACATCGAGGGCGCCACGCCTGTCGCGGCTACCGACGGGCCGAAGAACACCGGCACCTATCCGAACCTGAATATCCCGCCGCAGGCGGCGGCGGAGCAATTCACCGAGGCGGAAAAGAACGCCAAGCTCGCCCAGTTGAAGGCGGAGGCACAGGCGCAGGGCTCAAAGGGCGGCGCGGTCAAGGTCGCGAACCCGGCGGCGCTGAACACATTGGCGAAGCAGCACGGCGCCGATGCGCTGAAGCAGATCGAAGCCAAATGCGATCCCGCCCTCGACCCTACCTGCAAATAGGATTATATCGCGCGACCGACAACCACCTTTGCCAAAACCACTTTGACCGTCTGGAATTGAACCCACCACTGGAAACGACATGGAAGAATTTCACAAGGTCCGCCGGCTTCCGCCCTACGTCTTCGAGCAGGTCAACCGGCTGAAGGCCAGTGCCCGATCGCGCGGCGCCGACATCATCGACCTTGGCATGGGCAATCCGGACCTGCCGACGCCCAAGGCCATCGTCGACAAATTGTGCGAGGTCGTGCGCGACCCGCGCACGCACCGCTATTCATCGTCGCGCGGCATTCCGGGCCTGCGCCGCGCCCAGGCCAATTACTATGCCCGCCGTTTCGGCGTGAAACTCGACCCGGACACGCAAGTGGTGGCGACGCTGGGCTCGAAGGAGGGCTTCGCCAATATGGCGCAGGCGATCACCGCGCCCGGCGACGTGATCCTGTGCCCAAATCCGACCTATCCGATCCACGCTTTCGGCTTCATCATGTCTGGCGGCGTCATCCGCTCGTTGCAGGTGGAACCGGACGACGGCTTCATTCCGGCGCTGGAGCGCGGCATCCGCCATTCGATCCCGAAGCCGCTGGCGTTGATCCTCAATTATCCGTCGAACCCGACGGCGCAGGTCGCCTCGCTCGATTTCTACAAGGAGGTGGTGTCCTTCGCCAAGAAGAACGACATCATCATCCTGTCTGACCTTGCCTATTCGGAAATCTATTTCGACGGCAATCCGCCGCCCTCGGTGCTGCAGGTGCCGGGCGCGATCGACGTGGCGGTCGAGTTCACCTCGATGTCGAAGACCTTTTCGATGCCCGGCTGGCGCATGGGTTTTGCCGTCGGCAACGAGCGGCTGATCTCGGCGCTGACGCGGGTGAAATCCTATCTGGACTACGGCGCCTTCACGCCGATCCAGGTGGCGGCGGCGCACGCGCTCAACGGCGACGGCGCCGATATCGCGGAAGTGCGCGACATCTACCACAAGCGCCGCGACGTCATGGTCGACGCCTTCAGCCGCGCCGGCTGGGTCGTCCCGGCGCCGGCGGCGTCGATGTTCGCCTGGGCGCCGATCCCGGAGCCGTTCAAGCATCTCGGCTCGCTCGAATTCTCCAAGCTTCTGATCGAGCACGCCGACGTGGCGGTGGCGCCGGGCGTCGGCTTCGGCGAGCATGGCGACGACCATGTCCGCATCGCGCTGGTCGAGAACGAGCACCGGATCCGGCAGGCGGCGCGCAACATCAAGCGCTTCCTGGCGTCCAGCGCCAAACAGCCCAACAATGTGGTGCCGCTCGCCGCGCATCGTTGAGTTGCCACAGATCACATCGACCAAATTCTTGAGGGGCGTCGCCGGACATGGCTGAAGCGTTGCGTGTTGGAATCGCCGGTCTCGGCACTGTCGGCGCTTCGGTGGCGCGCGTGCTGCGCGACAAGGCGGCGGAACTGACTCGGCAATGCGGCCGCGAGGTCGTCGTATCGGCCGTTTCGGCCCGCGATCCCAAACGCGACCGCGGCGTCGATCTCGGCGCGGCCAAGTGGTTCGACGATCCGGTAGCAATGGCGCAGACCGCCGAGATCGATGTCTTCGTCGAACTGATCGGCGGCGACGAAGGGCCGTCGCATTCATCGGTGAAAGCGGCGCTTGAAGCCGGCCGCCACGTCGTCACCGCCAACAAGGCGCTGCTCGCCAAGCATGGCGTGGCGCTGGCCGAGACCGCCGAGAAGAAGGGTGTTCTGCTCAATTACGAGGCGGCGGTGGCGGGCGGCATTCCGGTCATCAAGACGATGCGCGAGGCGATGGCCGGCAATTCGGTGACCCGCGTCTTCGGCATCCTCAACGGCACCTGCAACTATATCCTGACCCGCATGGAAGCCGAGGGCCTGTCGTTCGACGACTGTCTGAAAGATGCGCAGCGGCTTGGCTATGCCGAGGCCGACCCGACCTTCGACATCGAGGGCCACGATACCGCGCACAAGCTGTCGATCCTGACCAGCCTTGCCTTCGGCACGAGGATTGCCGCCAACGACATCTATATGGAAGGCATTTCCAACATCAGCCAGGCCGACATCCGCGCGGCCGGCGACCTCGGCTACCGGATAAAGCTGCTCGGCGTCGCCCAGCGCACGGAAAGCGGTATCGAACAGCGCGTGCACCCGACCATGGTGCCGACGGCCTCGGTCATCGCGCAGGTGCACGGCGTCACCAATGCGGTGGCCATCGAAACCGATATCCTTGGCGAGCTTTTGCTCTCCGGTCCCGGTGCCGGCGGCAACGCCACCGCATCGGCGGTGGTCGGCGACATTGCCGACATTGCCAAGAGCCGGCCCGGCTTCCAGCACGGTCCGGTCTTCGGCCTGCCGGCGAAGGAATTGCGGCCGTACAAGAAGGCGCAGATGCGCAGCCATGCGGGCGGCTATTTCATCCGGCTGACCGTGCATGACCGCATCGGCGTCTTTGCCGCCATCGCCAAGCGCATGGCCGACAACGACATTTCGCTGGAATCGATCGTGCAGCACGCCGCCGGGCCGGATACCGCCTTGCAGAAGACGGTGATCCTCGTCACCCACGAGACGACGGAAGCGGCGGTCCGCAAGGCAGTCGACGGCATCACCAGGGACGATCATCTGACCGACAAGCCGCAGGTCATCCGCATCGAACGGGCGGAATAGGCGTATCTCTTTTCTCCTTCAATCGATTGATATCGTTGTGTTTTCAAAAAAGACCCGCTGAGGTCTTGCTGTTGTCATGGAGCTTTGACACAACCGGCGCGCCTCTGGCGGGAGGCATGTGCCAACGAGGATTGTCCACCGATGAACGTTGCCCAGAACATCGTCGCCGGCCTTGACCGGATACTCACCATGGAACTGGTGCGTGTGACCGAACGCGCCGCCGTTGCGGCAGCCAGATTGCGCGGACGCGGCGACGAAAAGGCTGCCGACCAGGTCGCGGTCGACGCGATGCGCGAAGAGCTCAACCGCCTCGCCATCAACGGCACGGTGGTGATCGGCGAAGGCGAGCGCGACGAGGCGCCGATGCTCTATATCGGCGAAGAGGTCGGTTCCGGCAAAGGCCCGGCGGTCGATATTGCGCTCGATCCGCTCGAAGGCACGACGATCTGCGCCAAGAACCTGCCCAATGCGCTGGCGGTCATCGCCATTGCGGAAAAGGGCAGCCTTCTGTTCGCGCCCGACGTCTATATGGACAAGATCGCCATTGGCCCGGGTTATGCGGACGGCGTCATCGACATCGATGCCGCGCCGGCCGAAAACATCGCCAGCCTGGCCAGGGCCAAGGGCGTGGCGGTGTCGGAGATCACCGCCTGCATCCTCGACCGGCCGCGCCATGGCGCGCTGATCGAGGCGGTGCGCGCCACGGGCGCTGCGATCCGGCTGATCGGCGATGGTGACGTCGCCGGCGTCATCCATACCACCGATCCGGACGAAACCGGCATCGACATCTATCTCGGCACCGGCGGCGCGCCGGAGGGTGTGCTGGCGGCGGCAGCGTTGCGTTGCACCGGCGGCCAGATGCAGGGAAGGCTGATCCTCGACACGCCGCAAAAGCTGGCGCGCGCGGCGAAGATGGGCATCCTCGATCCGAAGCGGGTCTACCGCGCGCAAGACATGGCGCGCGGCGACGTGCTGTTCGCAGCAACCGGCGTGACCGACGGCAACATGCTGGCCGGCGTCAAGTTCGGCCGCAATTTTATCACCACGCATACGATCGTGCTGCGCTCGTCGTCGCGCACCGTGCGCGAGATCAAGGCCAGGCACCAGGATCTGGAAAAGTTTTGATTCCCGACTCGGCTGGCCGTCGCATATTGTGAGCAATGATAATCCGCAGACGGCGCGTCGCATGACGGGCGAAAACCGTATCTTCCTCGATGTCAGGCAGTCGGCATCAGGTGTTTCCTGGGAACACCGGTTGACCGAGCGGCAGGACATGACCGCGCTTGCCATAGCGCAAGGCTATGGCGTGCCGGACATCGTTGCGCGCGTGCTTGCCGGGCGCGGCGTGACCGCCGAGCAGACCGAGCGGTTCCTGGATCCGACCATCCGCGATCTTTTGCCGGACCCGGCGTCGCTGACCGACATGGACAAGGCCGCCGCCCGCATCGCCGGGGCAGTCGTTGCCAGGGAAAAGGTGGCCATCTTCGGCGACTACGATGTCGACGGCGCCGCCTCGTCGGCACTGCTCAAGCGGTTCCTCACGCATTTCTCGGTGCCTGCGGAGATCTACATACCGGACCGTATCTTCGAAGGGTACGGCCCCAATCCGGAAGCGATGCGCGAACTCGTCTCGCGCGGCGCGACGCTGATCGTCACCGTCGATTGCGGTACCAACAGCGCCGTATCCATCGACGCGGCGAACGCTGCCGGCGCCGATGTCGTGGTGCTCGACCACCACCAGCTCGGCGGTCCGTTGCCGGCAGCGGTTGCGGTCGTCAATCCCAATCGCGAGGACGACCTTTCGGGGCAGGGCCATCTTTGTGCCGCCGGCGTCGTCTTCCTGGCGCTGGTGCAGACGGCGAGGATCCTGCGCGGCCGGTTGCCCGATGCCGCACCGCCGGACCTGCTCGGCTTGCTCGACCTCGTTGCGCTGGCCACCGTTTGCGACGTGGTGCCGCTGACCGGCGTCAACCGCGCCTTCGTGGTCAAGGGACTGCAGATCGCACGCCAGCAGAGGAACGAAGGATTGGCGGCGTTGGCGCGGGTCTCGCGCATCGGCGAGCCGGTCAGCACCTTTCATCTGGCCTATCTGATCGGCCCGCGCATCAATGCCGGTGGGCGCATCGGCGACGCAGCACTCGGCAGCCGCCTGCTCGCCACCGACGATCCCGTCGAGGCCCGCACCATCGCCGAGACGCTGGACCGGCTCAATCAGGAGCGGCAGCAGATGGAACTGGAAATGCTGGCCGCGGCACGGGTCGAGGCCGATGCCGAGCTTGCCGGCGGCAATGGCCCGGCCATCGTCGTCACCGCCAGCTCCAACTGGCATCCGGGCATCGTCGGCCTGCTGGCCTCGCGGCTCAAGGACCATGCGCGCCGGCCGGCTTTCGCCATCGCCTTCAACGCCAATGGTGTCGGCACCGGGTCCGGCCGTTCGGTGTCGGGCTTTGATCTTGGCCGGCTGGTGCGCGAGGCGGCCATTGCCGGGCTGATCGTCAAGGGCGGCGGCCATGGCATGGCGGCCGGCATCACGGTGGAGCGGGCGAAACTTGGCGCGCTCAGGGCCTTCTTCGAGGAACGAGCGGCGGCCGAGGTGTTCCGGCTGCAAGGCGAGGAAAGCCTGGCGATCGACGGCGCGCTGGCCGCCGAAGGCGCGACGCTTGGCCTGCTCGATGCACTGGAGAAAGCCGGCCCGTTCGGCGCCGGGCATGTCGCACCGGTCTTCGCGCTGCCGCGCCATCGCCTTGCCGATGCGAGGCCGGTCGGCACCAATCACATCCGCGCCGAGTTGCAGTCGGAAAGCGGCGGCCGCATCCAGGCGATCGCGTTTCGCGCCGTCGATACGGCGCTCGGCGAATTCCTGTTCAAGAACAGGGGCAAGCCGGTGCATGTCGCCGGTTCGCTGTCGGGCAATCACTGGAACGGCAACCGCACGGTGCAGTTCCGCATCGTCGATGCGGCGCGCGCCTGAGGATAGCTTCCGTTTTCTGCGCGGACCTCAGTTCGGGTCGCGCTTCAGGCGAGAACCGCCTGCAGGCGGGCCAACTCGTCGATCTGCGCCATCGTCACCTGATAGCCGATGCGGATCGCCTCGTCGGCGCGATGGAATTCGGTCAGGCCGATATGGCTGAGTTTTGGCTGCAGCGACATATCAGGCGGGTCGCCGGCAAGACGCGCCCGCGAAATGCGATCCTGGATGATGTTGAAGGCTTCGACCATAACTCCGGTGATCCCGAGCCGTGTCTGGTACTGGTGCCCTGTGTCGATCAGGCCGGGCCGTGGCGCGTCCTTCTCGACGACCAGTTCGCCGGCGCTGTGCTTGATGACGGCGGCGCGGCCGAACAGATCGTAGTGAAGGTTCACCGCGACCACGAGCGGCTGCTCGTAGGCGCGGCAGACCGAGACCGGGACCGGATTGACCAGCGCACCGTCGACCAGCACGCGACCGTTGCAACTGACCGGTTCGAATACGCCGGGCAGGGCGTAGGAGGCGCGCATGGCGGTGATCAGCGAGCCGCCCGACAGCCAGATTTCATGGCCGGTGCGGATCTCCGTGGTGACGCAGACGAAAGGTTTTGGCAGATCCTCGAAACGGATGCCGGCCATGTGCTCGCGCAGCCGTGCATCGAGCTTCATGCCGCCGAACAGTCCGCTGCCGCGCAGGTTGAGATCGAGAAGACCAAAAATGCGCCGCTTGGTCAGGCTTCTGGCGAATTCTTCCAGCTCATCCAGCTTGCCGGCAAGGTAGCAGCCGCCGACCAGCGCGCCGATCGAGGTGCCGGCGATCATCGACACTTCGATGCCGGCTTCGTCGAGCGCGCGCAGCACGCCGATATGGGCCCAGCCACGCGCGCAGCCGCCGCCCAGCGCCAGCGAAATGCCTGTTTTCCTGGCGGGGCTCTTTTCGGATGCACCGGCGGACGATGACAGGCCATTCGCCTCCCGAACGTCTGGTCTGTTATGCAATGACGCCCATTCGAGCATCACAATCTCCCTTGTCCCGCGGCTAAATTATCGGCAGGCCGTATCGAAATCATGAATATACGTGATTGCAGTTCGGCGAATGGTTCAAATAGATGGTTCATGAGGCTTTCGATACGTTTCTTGCGTATCGAACAGCGGCTTGCTGCCATCGTTGGCAAGCGTCCCCTTGCCGTCGATCAGTCCCACCGTCCGATAAAAGCAGGAACGCCGGCCGGTGTGGCAGGTTGCGTCGTGGCCCATCACTTTGACGCGCAACCATATTGCGTCCTGGTCACAATCCGTGAGCATCTCGACGATTTTCTGGACATTCCCGGACGTTTCGCCCTTCTTCCACAGAGCGCTGCGCGAGCGCGACCAGTAGTGGGCAATGCCGGTTTCCAGCGTCAGCGCCAGCGCCTCGGCGTTCATATGCGCGACCATCAGCAGCATGCCGTCTTCGGCATCGGTGACGACGACGGTGACCAGGCCGCCGGCATCGAAGCGCGGCGAAAAGACCGTGCTTTCTTCCAGTGCTTTCTTGTCTGATGGAGCTTTCGGAAATTCCACTGCCGACATCGCCGGTCCTTGTTCAGAGCCTCGCCGAGCACGATCGGATCGGAACGGGCGAGGCTCTGTCTTGTTGTTTGGCCATGATCTGATCCGAGAACCGGTTCTCATTTCTCGCGACCATGGCTGGCGGCCGGCGAGGCTCGTTCAGCCCCTGCCGCCGCGCACCATGGTGACGAAACGGACCTGTTCCTCGGGCGTGTCCTTGAAGACGCCGGTGAAGGTCGAGGTCAGCGTCGTGGAGCCTTCCTTGCGGATGCCGCGCATGGCCATGCACATATGCTCGGCTTCGAGCATGACGGCGACGCCGCGCGGATTGAGCACATCCTGGATGACGCCGGCGATCTGTGCGGTCATCGCTTCCTGGGTCTGCAGGCGCTGGGCAAAGATATCGACCACGCGGGCGATCTTGGACAGGCCGACGACCTTGCCGTCCGGCAGATAACCGACATGCGCCTTGCCGATGATCGGCACCATGTGGTGCTCGCAATGCGAATGGAACGTTATATCCTTGACGAGAACAAGATCGTCATAGCCGGCGACCTCCTCGAAGGTGCGGCCGAGTTCTTCGGCCGGGCATTTGTCGTAACCGCCGAACATTTCGCGATAGGCCTTCACCACACGCTTTGGCGTATCGACCAGGCCCTCCCGGTCCGGATTGTCGCCGGTCCAGCGCAACAGCGTGCGAACCGCGGCCTCGGCTTCGGCTTCGGTCGGCCGATCGGTGACCGGCTTTTCCATATAGGCGGAAGGGGGCATGAATTTCTTGATGACGGCATCCATAAAGGCGTCTCCCGTAGTTCCCCTCTCAGGAGGAACGAGTTGAACGGACCACGACCTTTCGGGTGTTAGAAACGTGCCCTGTTTCCAGCCCGTAAGCGGCGTGAAGTGAATTGAGCAGGGACGCGGTCGTTGGGTCGCCTTGTCCATACCCGAGTACCAGCATTATATATGATCGTTGCGAGCGAAAGGAAGGCCGTCTGCGGCAATCGCTGTTCGCTCGGCGGCGACGGATTGGAAAAATATGATCGACGACGTCTACAATGCGAAAATTCTGGGATTTGCCGGGAATATCGCGCGGATCGGCCGGCTCGACCATCCCGATGCAACCGCGCGCGCGCATTCCAAGCTGTGCGGCTCGACGGTGACCGTCGATCTGAAGATGGATGACGGCATCGTCACCGATTTCGCCCATGACGTCAAAGCCTGCGCGCTTGGCCAGGCGTCGTCCTCGATCATGGCGCAGCATGTCGTCGGCGCCAGCGCGGATGAATTGCGCAGCGTTCGCGAGACGATGCTGAAGATGCTGAAGGAAAACGGCGCGCCGCCACAAGGCCGCTTCGCCGATCTCAGATATCTCGAGCCGGTGCGTGACTACAAGGCGCGCCATGCCTCGACCATGCTGACCTTCGATGCGGTGGTCGACGCGATCGGCCAGATCGAGAAGAAGCGCGCCGAACAGGCGGCGTAGCCGTCAAATGGCGACGGATCACACGCATCAGAGGCCGCGATATACACGCAACTGGCCGGGCCCCTGGCGCAAGACGCCCGGCCGAATCCTCGGCACCTCACTCGTGCGCTTCTACCAGCTGACGCTGTCCGGCTTTGTCGGCAATTCCTGTCGGCATTTGCCGACCTGTTCCGAATACGCGCACGAAGCGATCGCCCGCCATGGGCTATGGGCCGGCGGCTGGCTGGGTTTTTTCCGCGTGCTGCGCTGCGGGCCGGGCGGAACGCATGGCATCGACCGGGTGCCGGAGGTGCTGGCCGAGCGCTATGTCTGGTTCACACCCTGGCGGTATTGGCGGATCGGGAAAAAGCGCAGTGATCCGGAAACTGATGCCGGTGGGGCGTAAGCTCTGCAACCAGAGCAGGATCTTTACGATTTGCTAGGGTTAACCGCACGTTGCGCATTTAAGACAAAATCGAGACAAGACGCCTCGCTAAGCCGCTCCTGATAGCCATCAGGAGAGATTGCCAATGCGCCAGATAGACCGCCGTCCATTCGTTTTCGCCTTGGTTATCTACCTTCTGGCCTGGCTTTTTGGTTTTCCGATCCGCGCACAATCGGCGCCGCTGGGGGAGGTCGAATGCACGCTGATCCTGGATGCTGCAAGCGGTGAAACGCTGTATCGGGACGGGGTCTGCGACCAGCGCTTCAGTCCCGCCTCGACTTTCAAGGTCCCCTTGGCCCTGATCGGCTATGACGCGGGAATCCTGAGCGACGAGCACACGCCGGCCTGGGACTACAAGCCCGAGTTCAAGGCGGCAAAGCGGGATCAGAAAACCGTCGACCCGACGATCTGGGAAAAAGACTCGGTGCTGTGGTTTTCGCAGGAAATCACCCGCCGGCTCGGCAACGAGCGGTTTGCCGGCTATGTCTCGAAATTCGACTACGGCAACACCGATGTTGCCGGCACTCCCGGCAGGAATGATGGCCTCACCCGGTCCTGGGTGAATTCTTCCCTTGAGATATCGCCGGTCGAACAGGTGAATTTCATGCGCCGGCTGCTTGCCGGCGAACTGCCGGTTTCGGCCAAAGCCCACGCGATGACCAAAGCGATCTTGCCGACCTTCCGGTCAGGTGGCTGGACGGTGCAGGGCAAGACCGGGACCACCAGGCTTGGCGAAAGCGCCGACAAGCGCTCGCTCGGCTGGTTTGTCGGCTGGGCGAACAAGGATGCGCGCAGCATCGTCTTTGCCCGCCTGGTAATCGATACGAAACGTTCCGATACGCCGAAGGGGCCTCAGGCGCGGACGATGTTCCTGAAAGAGCTGTCGAATCTCGTCGACAGGAGCAAGTGATTGGCCATTCGCCTTTACGGCACGAAAATCTGCCCATAAAAGACTGCCGCCGGACGCATCCGGCTTTTTACTTTATGCATGTCGTCGGCCAAAAACCGCTGCACACTTTTGGGCGACATGCATTTCACCACCCGCGCTCGTTTGCGGGACTGGATAGGAGAATTTTATGCTGAATTCCGTTTCCCTGACATTTCCCGATGGCTCCGTCCGCGACTACGAAGCGGCGATGACCGGCGCCGGCCTGGCGGAATCGATCTCGAAGTCGCTGGCCAGGAAGGCGGTCGCCTACTCGATCGATGGCGTGCTGCGCGATCTTTCCGACCCGCTCGGCAAGTCCGGCAAGGTCGAGATCATCACCCGCGAAGACCCGCGCGCACTGGAGCTCATCCGCCATGACGCAGCGCACGTGCTGGCCGAAGCCGTGCAGGAATTGTGGCCGGGCACGCAGGTGACCATCGGCCCGGTGATCGAGAACGGATTCTACTATGATTTTGCCCGCAACGAGCCGTTCACGCCCGATGATTTCCCGGTGATCGAGAAGAAGATGCGCGAGATCATCGCGCGCAACAAGCCGTTCACCAAAGAGGTGTGGTCGCGCGAGAAGGCGAAAAAGATCTTTGCCGACAAGGGCGAGCGCTACAAGCTGGAACTGATCGACGCCATTCCCGAAGATCAGGACCTCAAGATCTATGCTCAGGGCGATTGGTTCGACCTCTGCCGCGGCCCGCATATGGTCTCGACCGGACAGATCGGCAGCGCCTTCAAGCTGATGAAGGTGGCCGGCGCCTATTGGCGCGGCGATTCGAGCAACCCGATGCTGACCCGCATCTATGGCACGGCCTGGGCCGATCAGGCGCAGCTCGATGCCTATCAGACCATGCTGGAGGAAGCCGAAAAGCGCGACCACAGGAAGCTCGGCCGCGAGATGGACCTGTTCCATTTCCAGGAGGAGGGGCCGGGCGTCGTCTTTTGGCATGCCAAGGGCTGGAGACTGTTCCAGAACCTGGTCAACTACATGCGCCGCCGCCTCGACGAGCAGGGCTATCAGGAAGTCAACGCGCCGCAAGTGCTCGACAAGAGTCTGTGGGAGACGTCAGGTCACTGGGGCTGGTACCGGGACAATATGTTCAAGGTGACGGTTGCCGGCGACGACACCGACGACGACCGGATGTTTGCACTGAAGCCGATGAACTGCCCCGGCCACGTTCAGATCTTCAAGCACGGTCTGAAGTCCTACCGCGATCTGCCGGTAAAACTTGCGGAATTCGGCAATGTGCATCGCTATGAGCCGTCCGGCGCGCTGCATGGGCTGATGCGCGTGCGCGGCTTTACCCAGGACGATGCCCACATCTTCTGCACCGAGGAACAGCTCGCCGACGAGTGCATCAAGATCAACGACCTGATCCTGTCGACCTATGCCGATTTCGGCTTCGACGAAATCACCGTCAAGCTGGCGACGCGTCCCGAAAAACGGGTCGGCACCGACGCTATGTGGGATCATGCCGAGGGCGTGCTGCAGGACGTGCTCGACAAGATCGCAGCGCGGTCGGGCAACCGGATCAAGACCGGCGTCAATCCGGGCGAGGGCACGTTCTACGGGCCAAAATTCGAATATGTGCTGAAGGACGCCATCGGCCGCGATTGGCAATGCGGGACCACGCAGGTCGATTTCAACCTGCCGGAACGGTTCGGCGCCTTCTACATCGGCTCGGATTCGGAAAAAAAGCAGCCGGTGATGGTGCATCGCGCCATCTGCGGTTCGATGGAGCGCTTCCTCGGCATCCTGATCGAGAACTATTCCGGCCATTTCCCGCTGTGGTTCGCGCCGCTGCAAGTGGTGGTTGCAACGATCACCTCCGATGCCGACGACTACGCGCAAAAGGTCGTCGCGCAGCTGAAGGCGGCCGGACTGTTGGCGGAAGCCGATCTTCGCAACGAGAAGATCAACTACAAGGTCCGCGAGCACAGCCTGGCCAAGGTTCCGGTCATCCTCGTCTGCGGCAAGCGCGAGGCGGAGGAAGAGACGGTCAACATCCGCCGGCTCGGCTCGCGCGACCAGGAGTCGCTTGGCCTTGGCCAGGCAGTGGCAATGCTTGCCGAAGAGGCGGTGACGCCCGACCGCAAGCGCAAACGAGCGGCCTGAGTTCAGCCGGATTGTCGATGAAATGGCGGTGGAGCGATCCACCGCCATTCACATGCACGCCATTCACATGCCCGCCATTTCACACGGTTGTCACGCCGGCCTTGTAACGAGCCTCATGCTCAAGCTGAAGATGCGCGAAAGACCGTTTCCCGAGCTTTCCTATGCCAGCCCGCATCAGCCGGCATTGACGCGCTGGTTCATCCACTCCATCGAAGGCCTGTCCGGCCGCGATCGCTTCGCGGCGCTCTATGACTTTTGGCGCCGCCATGTGGTGCCGACCGGCGAGCGCGTGTTCAGCCGCATGCTGGAGCTGATCGATGTCAGGGTGCGGACCACCGGCCAATGGCCGCCGGAAAAATTGCCCGACACGCCGCTGGTGATCGTCGCCAACCACCCGTTCGGCATCGGCGACGGCGTTGCGGTGCTGTCGCTGGCCGAGCAGCTTCAGCGCCCGTTCCGTGTCATGATCCACAAGGATCTGCTCAAGATCCGCGAGATGGAGCCCTATTCGCTGCCGATCGACTTTTCCGAGACCAAGGACGCGCTCAGGAACAACATGGCGGTGCGCCATGAGGCGGTGCGGCTGCTGAAAGACGGCGTCATCATCGTCGTCTTCCCCGCGGGCGGCGTCGCCACCGCGCCGAAAGGTTTTGGCAGGGCGCGCGACCTGCCGTGGAAGATGTTTCCTGCCCGTCTCATTAGGGATGCCAAGGCGTCGGTTGTCCCAATGCACTTTTTCGGCCAGAATGGGCGGCTGTTCCACCTGGTCAGCGGACCCATGAACCTGGCCGAGCGTGACGGGCGCGTGGCGAAGTTCGTCGGCAGGGCTTCGCTGACGCTGCGCATTTCGCTGCTCATCCACGAATTCGCGCGGCTGTCCGGCAAATCGATCGACGTGCGCGTCGGCGACGTGCTGGGATGGGACGAACTGGAGCAGGTGCGCGACCGCAAGGCTTTGCTCGAGCGGCTTTACCGGGCTGTCTTCGATCTGGCTCCGGCGGAACCGCGCGGCCGCGGCCAGTTTCTGCCGCAACGCATGCGTAACGCCGCTTGATCGGCAATCATACGCTGCTGGACCGGTTCCCGCACAGGGTTCGGACGTCTAGTCCGCGCCTTCCTGAGGATCGATCGCCGAGGCCTCCGTGGCCAAAACCTGGATTTCCTGGTTCTGCCCGGCCACGACCGTAAAATCTTTCTGGTAGATGCGGTCGCGGTTCTTGGCGATGATTGTGTAGTCGCCCTCGGCAAGCACCATCGAAGCAAAGGCGCCGACGGTTTCCTGGATGGGATCGCCGGATTCGTTGAGCAACGACCAGGAGGTGTCGGCGATCGCCTCTCCGCCCGGCTCGCGCACCAGCTTCATGGTCATCTCCGCCGCACGATGCTCGACGGCTGCTTCGGTCAGCTTGCCGGCCTCGACGCGGATGTCTGAGCGGATGACCGCATTCACCGAGCCATAAGTCGAGACGACGTGATAGACGCCCGCGTTCAGCCGCACGACGCTGTTCGGCTCGACGTCGGGTATGATCAGGGCGCGATCGTGATTGGCCTCGGCCTGGCCTTCATAGATCGAAAAACGCAATTTCTTCGGCGGTATGCGCACCCCGCCTGACAGCACGGCGTCAAGCTTGAGTCCGCCGGCATCGAGCACGAGGCTTTCGCGCTTGGCGTCCTTGCCGACGGTGATGCGCTTGGTGGCTCCGGCCCGGCCGTAAGAGGCGTGGACCAGATAGCTGCCGGGCTCGAGCTGGAACACCGCGCTGCCGCCATGGGCGGAAGCGACCATCGGCAGCTTGCCGTCGCCGGTGGCGTCAGGCTTGAAGACGCGCCAGACGATGCCGCGTGTGATGTCGGCGCCCTTGTCGGTCAATTGCGCCGACAGCGTGATCGCCCCGCTGCTCGCCGCTGCCAGCGGTGCCTCGCTTTTTGGGGGCGCATAGTTCGACATTCCGGGAAGTTTCAGATCACCGAGGCCGTCCGCATCCTGCGCGACGGCAAGCGAAACCGGCACCATCAACAGTGCGGCTGCGAGCCAGATCGGGAAAAGTCGCGATGTCCCCTCAAACATGGCTTGCGTTGAAGCCCAAGGCGGTGGCAATTTCAAGGCTCAAAAGTCCGATCAGCTTCTACTGGAGGGCTCTTTGTGCGGCGCACCGCGCCAAGCCCGAGCCGCCCGATGCCCCGATGGTGCGCTTCAGCTCAAATTCCAAGGAGACTTGCGCCCATGGCGTCGCCGATCATCGACTTTCTGCTGACCCGAAATTCCGCGCCGATCCCGGAGTTGAAGGAACCGGCGCCCAGCGACGCTGACATCGCGACGATGATTGCCGCCGCCTCGCGGGTGCCGGACCACGGCCGGCTCGAGCCGTGGCGCTTCATCCTCTACCGGGGCGAGGCGCGCGTCGAGATCGGCAAGAAGCTGGCGGCCCTTGCCGCACAGCGCGAAGGGCCGCTCCCGGAAAGCCGCCATAACCAGGAACTGGCGCGCTTTTCGCGCGCGCCTTTGGTGATCGGCGTGGTGTCAAGCCCGAAGGAAAACCCAAAAATCCCGCAATGGGAGATGTTCCTGTCCGGCGGCATGGCGGCGATGAACCTGATGCTATCAGCCAATGCGCTGGGCTATGGCACCAACATGATCAGCAACTGGTATTCCGACGTGCCGGAGGGCAGGGCGATCCTGGGGCTGGCGCCGCATGAGCGGGTGGTCGGCTTCATCCATATCGGCTCCTATCAGGGGCCGGCGCCCGAGCGGCCGCGGCCGGATCCGGCAAAGCTCTATGGCGATTATGCAGGGCCATGGGTGGGCTGAATGTTCTACGAGCCGTCTAAAGGCCACGGGCTGCCGCATGACCCGTCCAAGGCGATCGTGGCGCCACGGCCGATCGGCTGGATCTCGACGGTGAACAAGGCCGGCGAGGTCAACCTCGCCCCCTATTCCTTCTTCAATGCGTTTTCGACACGGCCCTTCATCGTCTGGTTTTCGTCCGAAGGCGAGAAGGACAGCGCCACCTTCGCCGAAGAAACGGGCGAGTTCGTCGCCAATCTCGTCAGCCGCGATCTCGCTGAAAAAATGGTCCGCACCGCGGTCGATGCGCCGCGTGGCGTCACCGAATTCGACTATGCCGATCTCGCCATGGCGCCGTCGCGGCTGGTTGCGCCACCCCGCGTTGCGGCAGCGCCCGCGGCGCTTGAATGCCGAGTGACGGAGATCCTGCGGCCAAAGGCGCTGGACGGGACACCGACCAGCGCCATCGTCGTCGCCGGCGAAGTCGTCGGGGTGCATATCGACGATGCCTTCCTGAAAGACGGCATCTTCGACATCCTCAGGGCGGGCAATGTCGGCCGTCTCGGCTATATGGATTATGCCAGCGTCAGCGAGATCTTCTCGATGCGCCGGCCTCATTGGGGAAAAGGTTAGGGCCGGGGAAAAGATCAGGCCGAAATCCCCGCCGCCCTGGCGCGTGCCAGAAGCCGCTCGGCCAGCTTGAGATGCGGCCGGTCGTACATCTTGCCGCCGATGCCGACGACGCCGGGATTTCCAGCCGCCTCGAATGCCTCGACGATCGCCAGGGAGTGTTTCACCGCCTCGGCCGACGGCGTGAAGGCGGCGTTGATGACCGGCACTTGCGCCGGATGGATCGCCATCTTGCCGGTGAAGCCGTCGCGCTCTGCCTCGGCGCATTCCGCCGCGAAGCCGGCCATGTCACGAAAGTTCGGAAAAACCGTGTCGATCGCCGCGACTTCCGCGGCACCGGCGGCGAGGATGGTCATGGTGCGGGCGAAGCGGAACACATCGGTGTAGCGGCCATTCTCGTCGCGGGCCGTGCGCGCACCGATTGCTGCCGATAAATCTTCCGCACCCCAGGTCACGCCGACAAGCCGCGCACTTGCCTTGGCGTAGGTCGCAGCCGCCAGCACGCCGGCAGCTGTTTCGGTGATGATCGGCAGGATTTTTAACGCACCGTCCGGCACCCCGCTTTCGGCCTCGTGCACCCTGAGCTTGGCCGAGAGCTGCTGGACATCCTGTCCGCTGTTCGACTTCGGCAGCATGATGCCGTCGGGTTTCACCGCAACCAGTGCCGCCAGATCGTCATCCGCCAGGCCGGTCGAGAGATCGTTGATGCGGACATAGATCGCGGATCTGGTCTGATGCCTGTGTCCGGTGATGAAGCGTGCGGCGATATCGCGGGCCAGGGTTTTGTTTTGCGGCGCGACCGAATCCTCGAGATCGACGATGACCACGTCGGCGCCGGCGCCAATCGCCTTTTCCAGCTTCTTTTCCGAATCGCCGGGAACGAACAGAAGCGAGCGCATCGGTCAGGCTGCTTTCTTCATCATCATCGCCTGCCTCGTGCATTTGGCGACGAGCAAGTCGTTCTGGTTGTAGGCGCGGTGCTCGAATTCGACGATGCCGCGGTCCGGCTTCGACCTGGAGTCGCGCACCGACACCACCGTCGTCTCGACGCGGATGGTGTCGCCGTGGAAGACCGGATGCGGAAATACCGTCTCCTTCATGCCGAGATTGGCGATGGTGGTGCCGACGGTGATGTCGTTCACCGAAATACCGATCATCAGGCCTAGCGTGAACAGCGAATTGACCAGCGGCTTGCCCCATTCACTCTTGGCGGCGAAGTCGAAATCGATGTGCAGCGGCTGCGGGTTCAGCGTCATCACCGAAAACAGCATGTTGTCGCTTTCAGTGACGGTTTTCCGCAGCGTATGCCGGAAGACATGGCCGACGACGAACTCTTCCAGATAAAGCCCGGCCATGGTCGATCTCCTCCGCTGCCGCATCGGTCCGAAAATCGGAATCGATTTTTCGGAAAGCACGATGCGAAGATTCAAAGTGTTAGCGTACTTTCCGCAACCGCGCACGTCGCTAGGCGCTCGCAAGCCAGTTAAGGAACATGTGCCAGTTAACAAACATGGTGAACCGTTCGTAAACCATTTCTGCCTAGGGTCTTCACTGGGGCGGGAACGGACTCGGGCTAGGGGCACGGCGGACGGCATGGTTGTTTCGCATTTCCTGAAATGGATTCATACGGCAAGGGTCTCTGAGCGCGCCGCGGCAGCGAGCGCATTGGCTCGCGCCTATATCAATGCCGAGCTGCCTTTCGAGGATCGCTGCGCGGCGGAGGCGGCGCTGACGCTGCTGCTCGACGATGCCTCGTCGAAAGTGCGGCTGGCGATTGCAGAGGCGCTGTCGATGAGCCATCACGCGCCGCTGCAGATCATCAGTGCGCTGGCGTCAGATCAACCGGAAGTTGCAAGCCTGGTGCTGGCACGTTCGCCGATGCTTACCGATGCCGATCTGATCGACCGCGTTGCCGGCGGCCACAAGGCGATCCAGAAACTGATCGCGGATCGTGCGCGCATCTCCATGGCGCTCGCAGCGGCAATCGCCGAAATCGGCGAGCCGGAAGCCTGCGCCACGCTTCTCGCCAACAGCGGCGCGGACATCGCTTCGCTCAGCTTCCGCCGTATCGCCGAACGCCATGGCCATCTGCCTTCGCTGCGCGAAGCGCTGATATCGGATGCGCGCCTGCCCGCCGACTGCCGGCATATGCTGCTGATAAAACTTGGTGAAACGCTCAAGGGTTCGCCGCTGGTGCTGGCGCTGATGGGCCGTGCCAGAACCGAGCGCGTCATGCGCGACGCCTGCGTCAAGGCTTCGATGACGCTGATCGAAGGCACGCGCCGGGAAGAACATGCGGCGCTCATCGAGCACCTGCGCCTGCGCGGCGACCTGACCGCAAGCTTCATCATTCGCACCATTGCGCACGGCAAGGTCGATTTCGTCGGCTCAGTGCTGGTCGCGCTCAGCCAGCAGTCCGAACAACGGGTGAGGGCGCTGCTGGCAGGCGGGCACGACGTGGCGCTGCAGGCGCTGCTGCGCAGCGCCGGCCTGGCCGCGGCAACGCACGCCATCATCCTGCGCGCGCTGAAGATCTGGCGCGAGGTCGCCAATGGCAAGCGCCTCGCCGGCGTCCAGGAAGTCAGCTGGCTGATGCTGAAGGAATTGGGCGGGCAGTCCGCCGAAGGCGATCTCGCCGGGCTGGTCAAATCGATCCACCTCGATGCGCTGCGCGAAAACGCGCGCGGCCACGCGCTGGCGATCGCGGCGGCTTAGCGTCGGCAACCAGAGTTTGCACCGTGGCGATAGCGCGGTCTTGCCTTCTCCCCTTGTGGGGCCCGAAGGGCGGGCGAGGCCCGTGACTCGCCCCGGGCGGTGGATCGGCGCGCAGCGCCGAGACGGTTGAGGGGTGCTGGCCGGAGTGCCGGCGGTGCCAAGCCGGAACACCCCTCATCCGACCTCGCTTCGCGAGGCCACCTTCTCCCACAAGGGGAGAAGGGGGAACGCTCAGATATCCAGCACTTCCGTCTCGGCGAATTCCGCGCGTTCCTGGATGAAGCGGAAGCGGGCTTCCGGCTTGGTGCCCATCAGCGCGTCGACTGCATCCTTGGTCGCCGCCTCGGCGTCGATCACGTCGACCCTGAGCAGCGTGCGCTTTCTCGGGTCCATGGTGGTCTCCTTGAGCTGGGCGGCCATCATTTCGCCCAACCCCTTGAAGCGGCCGATTTCGACCTTGCCGCGCCCGGTGAACTCGGTGCGCAGCAGTTCGTCCTTGTGCGCATCGTCGCGGGCATAGGCGACCTTGCCGCCTTGGCGGATCGAGTAGAGCGGCGGCACCGCCAGGTAGAGATGGCCGTCGCGGACCAGGCTCGGCATCTCCTGATAGAAGAAGGTGATCAGCAGAGAAGCGATATGGGCGCCGTCGACGTCGGCGTCGGTCATGATGATGACCCGGTCGTAGCGCAGATCCTGATCGCGGTATTTTGACCGCGTGCCACAGCCAAGCGCCTGGATCAGGTCGGAAATCTGCTGGTTGCCGGCAAGCTTGTCGTTGCCGGCGCTGGCGACGTTGAGGATTTTGCCGCGCAGCGGCAGCACCGCCTGGCTGGCGCGATCGCGCGCCTGTTTCGCCGAGCCGCCGGCCGAATCGCCCTCGACGATGAAAAGCTCGGCGCCGGCCGCGGCATTCTGCGTGCAGTCGGCGAGCTTGCCGGGCAGCCGCAGCTTGCGCACCGCGCTCTTGCGCGAGACTTCCTTTTCCTGGCGGCGGCGCACCCGCTCGTCAGCACGTGCGATCACCCATTCGAGCAGCTTCGAAGCTTCCTGCGGGTTGTCGGCCAGCCAGTGATCGAAGGGGTCGCGGATCGCGGCCTCGACGATCCTGATCGCCTCGATCGTCGCCAGCCGGTCCTTGGTCTGGCCGACGAATTCCGGCTCGCGGATGAACACCGACAGCATGCCCGCCGCCGAGATCATGACGTCTTCCGAGGTGACGATCGAAGCACGCTTGTTGCCGACCAGCTCGGCATAGGCGCGCAGGCCGCGCGTCAAGACGTTGCGGAAGCCGGCCTCATGGGTGCCGCCTTCGCCGGTCGGAATGGTGTTGCAGTAGGAATTGAGGAACCCGTCGCCGCCGAACCAGGTCACCGCCCATTCGAGCGAGCCGTGGCCGCCTTGCCTGTCGCTTTTGCCGGCAAAGATTTCGCGGGTGACCTGGAATTCGTCGCCGAGCGAGGCTTTCAGATAGTCCTTGAGGCCACCGGGAAAATGGAACTCGGCCTTGGCCGGCGTCGTGTCCTTCTCCTTGATCAGCGACGGGTCGCAAGTCCAGCGGATCTCGACGCCGCCGAACAGATAGGCCTTCGAGCGCGTCATCCGATAGAGCCGCGCCGGCTCGAAAGCAGCACCCTTGCCGAAGATCTGCTCGTCGGGATGGAAGCGTATCCTGGTGCCGCGGCGGTTATGCACCTCGCCGAGCTGCTCCAGGCCGGTCACCGGAACGCCGCGCGAAAAGCGCTGGCGATAGAGCTGGCGGCCGCGCGCGACCTCGACCTCGAGATGGTCCGACAGCGCGTTGACGACGGAGACGCCGACGCCGTGCAGGCCGCCCGAGGTTTCGTAGACCTTGCTGTCGAACTTGCCGCCCGAATGCAGCGTCGTCATGATGACCTCGAGCGCCGGCTTCTTGAATTTCGGATGCGGATCGACCGGAATGCCGCGGCCATTGTCGGTCACCGCCAGATATCCGTCGGCCGAAAGCTCGACATCGATGAAAGTCGCGTGGCCGGCGACCGCCTCGTCCATCGAATTGTCGATGACCTCGGCGAACAGATGGTGCATCGCCTTGTCGTCGGTGCCGCCGATATACATGCCGGGCCGCCGCCGCACCGGCTCCAGTCCTTCCAGAACCTCGATGTCGGCGGCACTGTAGCTCTCGCTGCCGTCGCGGGATGCCGGGCGCTTCGCCGCCTGCACCAGCGGATCGGCCGGGCGCGCGGTGGCGCGAACCGGTTGCGGCTGCTTGTCCAGATTGCCGAAAAGATCGTTGCTGTCGTTCATGCTGGTCCTGGATTGCGATGCTGCGAATCACCACCCGATACTGCCACGCTTTTTGCGGGCAGGCGACGGAGGTTCCCGTTACGTTCGAGGATAGAGCCTCTTACTGCAAAACCATCCGACAACCAAGCGGCGGAAATGGGCCGAGGGCATCGACGCTTTGTAAACCTTGTCCGAAGGTTACGCCGGAAGGTTGGCCGAAAAAGGGTATTCGCGGATTGCTGCTGACCTAGAATGCGGCAGAACCCGTGAAGAGGCTGTCGCTTACGCATGTTGGATTACAGTTCGCTCCTGCTTGCGGCAGCGCTGTCGGGCACGTGCCTCAGCATCACCACGTTTGCGATCTGGTGCACCGCGCCACAGGCACGCTTTGTGCTGACGGTGGCGTGCGGCATTCTCGTGCTCGTCGCACATGTGGTCTTGTTCTGGCACTATGCCAGGCATCCCAGCCCCTGGCTTTGCCAGATTGTACTTGCGCTTCTCAGCCTGGGCCTTCTGACCCTCTGCCTGTCGGCCATGCAGTATCTCGGCGTCCGCGACTACAGGCGCGCCATCCTGCCGACCCTGGCTGCGATGGCGGTTTGCGCAGGTGCGACGTCGCTGGGCTTTGACGGCGTCGGCTTCATCGTCACCTACGCGACGGTAACGGCGCTGCTCTCGCTTATCGGGGTGATGTTCTGGATCAAAGGTGGTCATGATCGCCGGATATTGCTGGTCGTTTCGTTCCTGAGCGGCGTCTGTGCGCTGTCCTTCGGACTTTGCGGCGCGGTCCTGCTGGTCAAGGGCCAATGGGTGCTCGGCGTTGCGCCCGACAACTGGGCCGAACGGTTGAATTCCGCCGTGGCGGTCGCCTGCATGACGGGGCTCGGCGCATTGACGCTCTCCCTGCACCATTTGCAGGCGCAGATCGAACTGAAGGCCGAGACCATGACCGACCCATTGACCGGGCTGATGAACCGGCGGGCGTTGACGGCATTCTACGGTGAGCGGGTTTTCGGGCCATTCATGTCCGTCGCCATGTTCGACCTCGACCATTTCAAGAAGACGAACGATGTGTTCGGTCATCCGGTCGGCGATCAGGTTCTGCGCCGCTTCGCCGCTGTCATCAGAAAATACTCCAGGACCGGCGTCGACGCCTTCCGGCTGGGCGGCGAGGAATTCGTCCTCGTCATGTCGCGGATGACTGAAGAGAAAGCTTATGACATTGCGAGCAAGATCAGCGTCGCCTTCGGCACGGAAGTCGTCGCCACCCAGCTTGGTCCCTTGCGCAGCACAGTCAGTGGCGGCATCGGCTTTGGCGCGACGGATGGCACCAGTCTCGACAATGTGCTGGCCGAAGCCGACGCCGCACTCTATGCGGCAAAGCGCGCCGGGCGAAATCGCGTCGTCGCCCAGAACAAGGCGAGCAAGGCCGACGCGCCGGCCTTGCGTTCTGCCTGATTGAGGCTTCTATCTTGTTAGACCATGATCCGAAAACCGGATTCCACTTTTCGGGATCGTGGTCTACTCCGCCGCCCCCAGATACTCCGACAGCGGCGGGCAGGAGCAGACGAGGTTGCGGTCGCCGGCGACATTGTCGATGCGCGACACCGGTGGCCAGTATTTGGCTGATGTGTCGGCATCGCCGGCCGGGTAGGCCGCCTCCAGGCGCGAATAGGGATGGGTCCACTGGCCGGCCAGCGCCTCGGCAGCGGTATGCGGCGCATTGACCAGCGGATTGTCGGCCAGGGGCCATTCGCCTTTCGCCACCTTGGCTGCCTCGCCCGATATCGCGATCATCGCCTCGCAGAAGCGATCGAGCTCGCGCTTGGGCTCGGACTCGGTCGGCTCGACCATCAAGGTGCCGGCGACCGGAAACGACATGGTCGGCGCATGGAAACCATAATCGATCAGCCGCTTGGCGATATCGTCGACGCTGATGCCGGAGTTCTCCTTGAGCACCCGGGTGTCGAGGATGCACTCATGGGCGATGCGATCGTGCCTGCCCTTGTAGAGCAGCGGGAAGTGCGGTGCGAGCCGCGTCGCCACATAGTTGGCGGAAACGATCGCGGTCTCGGTGGCCTGCTTGAGGCCGGAAGCACCCATCATGCGGATATACATCCAGGTGATCGGCAGGATTGACGCGCTGCCGAACGGTGCAGCTGACACGGCATGGCCCGAGCCTTCGCTGACGTGGCCGGGCAGATACGGTTGCAGATGCGCCTTGACGCCGATCGGGCCGACGCCGGGACCGCCGCCGCCATGCGGGATGCAGAAGGTCTTGTGCAGGTTCATGTGGCAGACATCGGCGCCGATGTCGCCCGGGCGGGCGAGACCGACCAGCGCGTTGAGATTGGCGCCGTCGAAATAGACCTGGCCGCCATGCTCGTGAATGAGGGCGCAGAGGTGGCGCGCGCCTTCTTCGTATACGCCATGCGTCGAGGGATAGGTGAACATAAGCGCGGCGAGATTCTTGGAATGCTCATTGGCTTTGGCACTCATATCGTCCAAATCGATATTACCATCCTCGGTGCAGCGCACGACTACGACGCTCATGCCGGCCATCGCCGCACTCGCCGGATTGGTGCCATGCGCCGATGACGGGATCAGGCAGACCGTGCGGTGGCCTTCGCCGCGCGAGCGGTGATAGCCGCGAATGGCGAGCAGCCCGGCATACTCGCCCTGGCTGCCGGCATTGGGCTGCAAGGTCACCGCGTCAAAGCCGGTGATTTCCGCCAGCCAGGCTTCCAGCTCGTCGATCATGGTGCGGTAGCCGGCCGAATGGCTTGCCGGGGCGAAGGGATGCAAATTGGCGATATCAGGCCAGCTCACCGGCATCATCTCGGCGGCGGCGTTGAGCTTCATCGTGCAGGAGCCGAGCGGGATCATGGCGCGGTCGAGCGCCAGGTCCTTGTCGGCCAGCCGGCGCAGGAAGCGCATCATGTCGGTTTCCGAGTGGTTTTCGCGGAAGACAGGCTGCGTGAGAAACGCCTTGCCGCGCGGCTGTCCGGGCATGGTGCTGCCGACGGCTGGGCCCGGCTTGGCGCCGAACAGCGCCGCGATCGCCTCCAGATCGGCATCGGTCGAGGTCTCGTCGAAGCTGATGCCGATGCGGTCGGCGTCGACGACGCGCAGCAATCGGCCGGTCTTTTCGGCTGCGGCGCCAATCACCCCGGCTCTGCCTTTCACTTCCACCGTCACGGTGTCGAAGCGGCTGGCGCCAAGCACCGAAACGCCTGCTGCCTTGAGACCGGCCGCCAGCCGGTTGGCCAATGCATGGATTCGGCCGGCAATCGCCTGCAGCCCGGCAGGGCCGTGCCAGATCGCATAGGCGGTCGCCATGTTGGCGAGCAGCGCCTGCGCGGTGCAGATGTTGGAAGTCGCCTTGTCGCGACGGATATGCTGTTCACGCGTCTGCAAGGCGAGACGATAGCCGGGCCGGCCCTTGCTGTCGGTCGACTGGCCGACAAGGCGGCCGGGCATCAGCCGTGTCAGCCTGTCGGATACGGCGCAATAGGCGGCGTGTGGCCCGCCAAAGCCCATCGGCACGCCGAAGCGCTGCATCGGGCCGACGGCGATGTCGGCGCCAAGCGCAGCCGGCGCGTCGGTCAGCGTAAGGCCGAGCGGATCGGCAATGAAGACGACCAGCGCGCCAGCGGCGCGGGCCTGCTCGATTGCCGCCCTGTGGTCGCCATAGGCGCCAAACGTATCGGGCCAGGAAACCAGCAGAGCGGCGGTGTTGTCGTCGATCGTGTCGCCGTCGACCTCGATGCCGAGCGGTTCGGCGCGGGTGCGCACGACGTCAAGCGTCTGCGGATGCGGCGTGCCGGCCAACGCCACCTTGGTCCGCTTGTCGCGGTGGTGGCGTAACGCGATGCCGACTGCTTCGGCCACCGCCGTCGCCTCGTCGAGCAACGAGGCCGACGCCACCGGCAGCCCGGTCAGTTCGGTGACCAAGGTCTGGAAATTGAACAGCATTTCGAGCCGGCCCTGGCTGATCTCTGCCTGGTAGGGCGTGTAAGCCGTATACCAGGCCGGATTCTCGAACAGGTTGCGCTGGATGACCGGCGGCACGTGAACGCCGTGGTAGCCGGCGCCGATGAAGCTTTTCAAAACCGTATTTTTCGCCATTGTCGCTGAAAGCTCGGCCAGCGCCTCGGCTTCGCTCGCCGGAGCCGGCAAGGCCAGCGGCCGGTCGAGCCGGATCGATTTCGGCACCGCCTGGCTGATCAGCGTCTCGACCGAGGGAACGCCGATCGTCGCCAGCATGGCTCTGACATCATTGAGGCCAGGGCCGATATGGCGGGCCGAGAAGGGGTAGGGTGCTGCGGTCATCTTCCTGTCCTGCTCTCTCAACCAATATGGGCTTTGTAGGCGGCCTCATCCAGGAGACCTTCGAGTTGGCTTTCATCGGCCAGCTTCATCTTCCACAGCCAGCCGTCGCTGGTCGCCGCCGAATTGACCAGGGACGGATCAGACGAAAGCGCGGTGTTGGCCTCGGTGATCTCGCCGTCGGCCGGCGCATAGACGTCCGATGCCGCCTTGACCGATTCGACCACGACTGCGGTGTCGCCCTTGGCCAGCTTTTTCCCACGCTCCGGCAATTCGACGAAGACGAGATCGCCGAGCTGTTCCTGCGCGTAGTCGGTGATGCCGATGGTGGCGATACCGCCTTCGACGCGGAGCCATTCGTGATCTTCGGTGAAATAGGTCTTTGCCATGAAGTTCATCCTTTGCGGTAGCGATGCGGCGTGAAGGGCAGGGGATTGATATCGACCGGGATTTTGGTCCCGCGAACGTCGGCGAAGAGTTTTGTGCCTGGTTTGGCCAGCGACGTCTGGACGTAACCCATGGCGACCGGATGGCCGGCCGAGGGGCCGAAACCGCCGGAGGTGACGTGGCCGGCGGGATTGCCGTCGGCATCGAAAAGGGTTGCACCGGCGCGCACCGGCTGGCGGCCTTCCGGCTTCAGTCCGACGCGTTTTTGCGCCGGGCCGCGCTCCAGGATGGCACGCAATGCGTCGGCGCCGATGAAAGCGCCAGTGGCGCGAACCTCCTTCGGGATCGCCCACATCAGCCCGGCGCTGGCCGGGTCGATCTCAGGCGTGATGTCCAGTCCGTGCAGGCACAGCCCCGCTTCGAGCCGCAGGCTGTCGCGGGCGGCCAGCCCAACCCATATCACGCGCTCGTCCTCGAGCAGTTTGGCGACGAGATTTCGCGCATCCGCTTCCGGCAGGCCGATCTCGAAACCGTCTTCGCCGGTATAGCCCGAGCGGCTCATGAACCAGTTTTCGCGGGGCTCGAAGCCGTGCATGAACAGCAGCGATCCGGTTTCTATGCCGGCGCGCGACAGGGCGGCCCAGGCTTCCGGCCCCTGGATCGCCAGGAAGACGCGATCCAGTGCTTCAATCTTGGCGTCAAAGTCCCCCTTGGCATCAAAGTCGGCAAGCTCACGAAGGTGTTTTTCGTCGGCTTCGGCATTGCCGGCATTGGCGACGACCATGAAGCGTTGCCGGCCGAGCCTGGTGACGATCAAATCATCGATGATGCCGGCCGCTTCACTGAGAAAGAACGTGTATTTGGACTGGGAAATCTCAAGCGCGCCGGCGTCGAACGGGCAGGCACGATTGAGCAGTGCTTCAGCGCCCGAGCCACTGATCTCGAACAGCTTCATGTGTGAGATGTCGAACAGGCCGGCATGTTCGCGGGTATGAAGGTGCTCCTTCATCACGCCGGCCGGATAGGTGAGCGGCATCGACCAGCCGGCGAACGCGCCAAAGCGCGCACCGGCGGCCAGGTGCAGGTCTTCGAGGGGAAGGTGCTTGGTGTCGTTGCCCGTCATGTCGTCTCCAGAGTCGCACGCAATCGGTCGCGAATGGCGACCAGTCCGTGCCCCTCTGTCTGAAGCCTGAGAGACTCGCGCCCCGTAACTCTGTCGGCAGCGCTTACACCTTCGGCGCGGGGCGAAAAAAACCCCGACTTTCCAGAGTGTCTTTCCCGTCTACGGTTCTTTTTGCCTGAGAGATTTCGGGCGATTTCCCCTTCGGCGGCAGCTCTCGCTGCTCTCTCCCGCAAACAGGTAGGACTCAATTTGAGCCCTCGACTCGTCATCCATAGCCTGTCGGCGACACCTTGTCACCTGCCAGCGACAGCTTACCGGCAAGTCTTCGCTAACCACGCGGTTTGCCGGTTTCTCAAGGAACTGCGGATATGTTGGGTCCAAGCGACGTATGGATGGGAAACGAAATGGGCGAATTGAAGAGCGCTCCGGTGGCCGAGCTGGCCTCGAAAAATCGGGTCACAGCGGAAGACGTGGTCATGCTGCGCCGCGAGGTGTTCGGGGACGGGGTGGTGACGCGCAGCGAGGCCGAGGCGCTGTTTGCGCTCGACGCGATAAAAGGAGACAAATGCGCGGAATGGCCGGGTTTTTTCATCGAAGCCATCACCGACTTCATCGTTCATCAGGAAAAGCCGGTGGGCTATATCTCGCAGGACAATGCCGACTGGCTGGTCCGAGCGATTTCGCGTGACGGCATGGTCGACAGCCTGACCGAACTCGAACTGCTCGTGCATGTGCTGGAAAAGGCGAAATCGTCGCCGAACGGGCTTTGCGCCTATGCGCTGGAGCAGGTCGCCCATGCGGTCATCGACGGCAAAGGGCCGCTGATGCACGGCGGCAAGCTGGTTCCCGGGCTGTTCGCCAAGGCGGAGGTCGAGCTTCTGCGCCGCATCCTCTATGCCTATGGCGGCGACGGCAACATTGCCATCACCCGCGTCGAGGCAGAGGTGCTGTTCAAGATCAACGAGCGGATCGCGGCAGCCAACAACGATCCGTCGTGGAATGATCTGTTCGTCAAGGCGATCGCCAATTACGTCATGTGCTCGGCCGGCTACGAAGCGCCGATGCGCGACGTGGCGCTGCGCCAAGATGCTTTCCTGGAGCAGGCCGATCCAGAGATCGGCGGTTTTTTCGGCCGCATGGTATCGGGCGGTCTCGCCGGCATAATGGAAGCCTATCGCGCGCCGGGCGATATCGAATCCGAATGGGAATCGAAGAACAAGGCAGCCGAGGCGCTGGCCCGCCGCGCCGAAACGATCGACGCGGGCGAGGCGAAATGGCTGGCCGAGCGCATCGGCAGCGACCGGCCGCTGCATGAGAACGAGCGCGCGCTGCTGACACTGATCAAGCATGCCTCGGCGGAAATCCATCCGGCGCTCAAGCCGCTGATCGACAAGGTCGCTTGAGCAAAAAGCGCAAAACGCTGATCGGAATGGCGGAGCTATGGCGTCAAATGCCGCCGTACCAGTCGTAGCCATTGTCCTCCCAGTAGCCGCCCCTGCCGCCGCCGATAGCGGCGAAACTGTCGACCAGTTCGATCTTGCGGAGATACTTTGGCATCTTGTAGCCGATCTGGCGCTCGACGCGGACACGCAGCGGCGCGCCGTTCTCGACCGGCAACGGCTTGCCGTTCAGGCCATAGGCAAGGATCGTCTGCGGGTGACGGGCATCGATCAGGTCGATCGAGCCGTAATATTTGATGTCGCCGGACAGGCTGCGGTCGATCGTGTCGAGGCAATGGAACATCACGTAGCGCGCCTGCGGCTTGACCACCGCCTGATCAAGCACCAGCGACAGCGGCGTGCCGGTCCATTTGGCGATGCAACTCCAGCCTTCGACGCAGTCGTGGCGGGTGATCTGGGTGCGGCTTGGCATGTTTATCAATTGCTCGCGGGTCAGCGACAGCGGCTTTTCGACGAGGCCGGAAACCTCGAGGCGCCAGTCGGCGAAATTGTTGGCGAGCAGGCCCTTGTAGACATCGTCGTCCGGCGCGGTGACGCCGTTCGGCCGCTGCGGCTGGCGAATGTCGGCCTCGGTGAATTCCGGCGCCAGCGAATCGCCGGCAAGCAGGCGTTGCGCGCGCCAGGTCAGGCCGTTGGCGCCTTCGAGGAAGCTGCGCAGGCCGTCGCCGACGCGAAGCTGGCTGTCGAAGGCATCGCAACCCGACAGCATGATGCCGGAGACGCCGAGGCTGGCCGAGGTCAGGAATTTTCTGCGGCTGATCACAAACTTCGGCATCTCACGCACCCCTCTGCGGCGCCTTGCTGCCATGCGCCGGCGGATCGGTCCGGTACCAGCCGGTGATGATGGAACGCAGCTCGTTGATCGGGCCGGCGGCGAAGATCATCAGCATATGGATGATGAAAAAGGCGACGAGCAGCAGCATTACGATGAAATGAATGGTCCGCGCCGTCTGCCTGCCGCCAAGCAGATCGTTGAGGAATGGCAGCGCCGCATTCATGCTCGGCGACATGGCAAGGCCGGTGATGATCATCAGCGGCAGCAGCACGAACATCACGCCGCCATAGGCCATCTTCTGCAGCGTGTTGTACTCGCGTCTGTGGTGGAACTTGAATTTGGCATGATCGACGATGTCTCGCGGCAAGCGCCTGAGATCGTCGATGCGAGGGACAAGATCGCGGCGCAGATGACCGTTGACCAGGCTGGCGACCAGCCACACGACCAGGGTCGTGGTCAGTATCCAGGCGAAAAAGAAATGGACGACGCGGGCGGTGCCGAGGTCGTAATAGGAGGGGATCGTCGCCCAGGACGGGAAGGCGCGGGACGTCTCCCGACCCGCCGGCCCCGACCAGCCGAGCACACCGGTTGTATCGAAGCGCTTGCCGAAGATTTCGGTGTAGCCGTGCGGGCCGTTTGCGGTGTTCTCGGCGCCGATGGCGAAGATGGTGTTGTTATACGCGAATCCCGATTCCTTGCCGATATAGAGCTGGGGGCGGGCGTTGAAGATCTGCAGGCCGGAAAGCAGCATGAAGAACAGCGAAATGGCCCAGAGCCAGTGCGTCAGCCGCGTCCAGCGCGACTGCCGGTAGATCAGCGTCGCATCCTTCGGCGCGGCAGCATCTGGCCCGACAGTGGATTGGCTCCTTGCAAGCGATTGCATTTTTTTGCGTCCTCCCGGCCGTTCAGCCGGCCTTTCCGATCGTTCTCCTCCCAATACGTTGCCAGCCAAAGCGATGTTTCATCCGATCACGGAATTATTACGGCCTGCCCGATACTACTGGCTCCCGAGACTGACGGCGAGGTTGACCGCGGCGGCGACGATCACTGTATTGAAAAAGAACGACAGGATCGAATGCAAAAGCACGATGTGACGCATTTGCCGGGTCGAGACCGCGGTATCGGAAGTCTGTGAGGTCATGCCGACGGTGGTCGAGAAGTAGAGGAAATCCCAGCCGTCCGGCCGCTCCTTACCGGCAAATACGAGGCCGCCGACGGGCTTTTTCTGCTTCGCTTTGCTGCCCGGGTCGGTCTCTTCATCGTTGACCCAGTAAACATGCGCGTAGTGCAGCGCTGTCATGGCGTGGATGGTGAACCAGCCGAGCGGGATCGACAGCAGCGCGAAGGTGAGTTCGACAGGGTGCGCGCTGCCCTCGCGATTGATCAATTGGAACAGCGAGATGATGGCAACGGTGACGACAATCAGCGTCACCGCAAAGATGACCAGCACCGGCTGGTCGGTGGCGCGGGCATTCTTGCTCAGATAGCGGCCGGTGAGCAGCGGCATCTGGGCGACGACGATGACGGTGTAGGCGGCGAAAAACACATTGGCGCCGATCGAAACGGCGAGCGGAGTGCGCAGGACCAGCGCGATCGCCAGTGCCACCACACCGATGCAGGCCGACACCGCGAACTGCATGTGGCGGTGCAGTGGTTTCTTCAGGGGCAGCTCGGTCGTCATGGCCCGGTTGTCTTACGCGCAAACGACGTTGTAGCTCTTTTGAATCTGCGCATGCCTGCGCCACTCTCCGCGAGGATCGGCTCGCCACAGGGGAAACACATCAAACGCTCTAGAAAACGCCGCCGATCCCAATGCCGCCGCTGATGTCGGGCGGCGGTGCAGCCGGACGCGAGGATTGCTGCTGCGACCTTGCGGCTTTTCGGCTGCCCGCCCCCTTGCGTGCCGGAGCCGCCTCCGATGCCACCTTCGCCGGCTTGATCTTCCGAACGACCACCGGATCCTTGCAAACCCGCCCGGAGTGCAGGAACAGGTCACTCAGGAGCTCAACCGTAGGCTCGGTCGCGGATGCGGTTCTCGCGGTATTTTTGTAGTAGTTGGTGAGCGCACGCATGGAGCCCTTGCCCCAACTTCCGTCCACTGTCATCCGATAGCAGCCCAAACGTCGCAATTCGGTCTGGATGCTTCGCGCGAGATCGGTCGCTTTTTTGGAATCCGTTTCAGTCGCCGAAGTACCGACGATCAGCGCTTCAAGTCCGGAGACGATGCTCTGCTTGGCCCCCTCAAGGCTGGCGACCTGCGTGCCGGCGGGCTTGGCCGCAGCGTCGGGTAAGGGCGAAACCTCGACCGAACGCAATGCCTGGCCAACGATCAGCACGGCCGTCTGCAGGTCGTTGGAAGCGAGCTCGACCTTCAACCTCTCCTTGGCGGCAGGATCGGCCAGGATGCGCGACAGGCTGGCACTGAGCTGGGCCGGGTCGAGCACTTGCTGCTCGGTGAAGTAAAACTGCTCGCGAAGGTTCGACTGATCCCACGGAACCTGACGCCCGATGGTGATTGCCTCGGTCTCGTTGCGCACCCGGATCATCATATCCGAAATGCTGAGCCCGGGAATCTCGACGTTCTTCAACAGTGCCGTGGTGAAGGGGCTGTTGTCGCCGGAGCCGTCAACAGCAACGTTGCCAGGCTGTGTTGCAAAGGCAATGAACGTGTTTTCACCGACTTCGATCTGCGCGAGGCCGTCCATGGCGCTGGGGCCTTTGCCCATCGGGTTGTTACGACAGGCATCAAGAAACACGAAGGTCTGCCTTTCACGGCTGGCAAATCTCGAAATCACATCGTTGAGCTTGACCGCGCCGCCGATCAACTCCTGCAGGTTCTCGGCGCTGGGCGTATCGACCGGCAGAAGATAGTTCTCGCCCCCGAGCTGCACGCCGTGGCCAGCGTAGAAAATGAGGACAGCACTGGCGCTTGCCAACTTGCCCTCGGCTTGTTTGAAAAGCTTGGTGAACCCGTCGGACGACAGGTTGGTTGCCGTTAGCACATCGAATTTCAGCCTCTTCAGGCTTTCAGAGATTCTGGCGGCGTCGTTTGCAGCATTGGCCAGATGCGGGAGACGGGCGCCCCGGTAGTCGGAATTGCCGATGACAATCGCCAGCCGCTTGCTCGGCTGAGGCGACTTGCCTTCCTCGACCGCGGCTTGAGCGCCGAGGGATCCGACAAGTGAAACCAGCAGGACCACAGCAATGCGCAGGAGGAGACGACAACTCATGGCAAGGGCTCGTTTCGGCGCGTGACATCTTCAAGTCGCCGAAGTGTCCGCCCGACTGGCGCCGTTCCGCTCAAGCGCTGGAATGGTTTCTCCGAAGACCGACGCAATTTTTACACCATAACCCATGTCAAAGGAAGCGTAGGACGCGACCCGCTTCGATCTGGCTGAGCTCGGTTTCCCTGTGTGGATGCCTCGGGGGTCCAGCCGGAAAGTAGCCGCCGCAGCCATTTTGGTCCGCCGGAAGCGGTCCACTCGAAATCATATCCACGGCAGAGATAATTTGTTATGCTCCTACCGACGCTGGCTTAGTGTTGCACCCGCATCTACCGCAGTCAGTGATGTTTTTCATAGTTCAACTGCGCATTGCATGTCCTGATATTTAAGCCAGACGACACAAGTAGCAGGGGAAGGGGACAATGAAAGGCAAGAGTTGGCGTTTGCGCCTGTGCGCGAGTTCAATTTCGATTGGCGCTGCATTGGTTTTCCTGCCTTCGAAGGCAAACGCCTGTATTGTCGAGGAGAGTGAAGGAGAGGGCACCTTCCTGCTGCCGGGTTGCTATGCCGGCGTGACAGTCAATAGCGCGATCGTCGACACGTCCCTGGATGCGCTTCTCAAATTGTCTGACGACATCATCCAGGCGGGAGTCGGCCCAGGGGTCGGCCCAGCAAATGCAGCTCCGCCGACCCAGTCTTCACCGTTCGGCGTGTTCGCTTCCGGCCAGTTGGCCCACACGGAGCATGACGGCTTCATCGTTGCGAGCGATTTGGGCGTCCATGACGGACCGAGTTTCGATGTCGATGAATTCTCCGCTGCCGTCAGTGTCGACTTCAATGCGGCAAAGCATTTCGGGTTCGACAGCAAGCATGGTTTGAACCTGGGGCTGTTCGGCGGTTATGCCTCGGCTGACGTCAATGCCGACGATTTCGGAGTTGGAGACGCGACCAACAGAAGCGGCATGTTCGGCGGCTATGGGCTTTATCGTCACGGCACCAGCTATGCTCTTGTCGCCGCCTCGGCGTTCCTGGGCAACACGGACGTCGAGGGAAATGACGCCAGCTACGACACGCAAGGCTACGCGATAACAGGGTCGATCGGCCGCATCTTCAACTTGACCGATCGCGTGCGTTTCGATCTTCGCGGCGGGCTGTTGGGTGTTACCTTTACCGGCGACGGATACAGGGACGACTCCGGCTTTGAATTCGGAAAGAGCCGTTTATCGTTTGGCGCGATCAAGTTCGACCCTGGGGTTTACGCGGATTATCAGCTCGGAAACGGCATGGTGATCAGCCCCTATGCGCGCGCCGATCTGCAGCAGCGTTTCGGCTATTCGAACACGGCAAGCGTTTCTGGCCTGAAGAGCGATTTTGAGGATGCGGACTTCTCGGTGGCGCTGTCCTCCGGCTTCAATCTGAAGATGTCTTCATCGACAACCGTCAGCACTGAAATTCGCGGCAAATGGTCCGAGGACAGTTCAACCGTCAGCGGCAAGCTGGGCCTCAAGATCGCGTTCTAATCCGGTGCGGCGGATTTCAGCGCACGCCGCAAGGTGCGGTCGAGCTCGCCGAGAAACCGCGAGCGGTCCTGCGGCGCGAAACTGGCATTGTAGCCCTTGCTTTCGCCGGTCTCGCGCAGATGCTGCTTGAGGTCGCGCATCGCCACCGCCATGCCGATCGTTTCCGGCGTGAACGGGCGTCCAGTCGGCCCCAGCACATGGGCGCCGAGCGCCACCGTGCGGGCGGCAAGCGGGATGTCTGATGTCACGACGATGTCGTTGGGCTTGGCATTGTCGACGATCCAGTCGTCCGCCGCGTCGGCGCCTTTGGACACGACGACGTTGCGGATCATCGGATCGCGCGACGGACGCAGGCCGCCATTGGAGACAAAGGTGACGACGACGCCGTGGCGCCCGGCGACCTTCTCGACTTCGGCCTTAACCGGACAGGCATCGGCATCGACGTAAATGGCAGGTGCGGGCATGGTTCGTTCCAACGCGTATGGAGCCGGGCGATTTCGCTTGGCTGTTCGAGCGGTCAAAGGTCGGCGCTGCCCCTCATTGCCCTGCCGGGCATTTCTCCCGTATAGTGACGGGGAGAAAGACGCCTTCGCAAAGGATTTCGCCAATCTTCAGCGTGGCAGAAAGCGCGCCGACGTTGCGATCAGCCCCTTCTCCCCGTCACTATACAGGGAGAAGATGCCGGCAGGCAGATGAGGGGCAGCGCAAACCTAAGCGATTGTCTTGCTCTTCGCGGGTTCTCGTCAATAAACCACCACGCTCCTGATGCTCTTGCCCTCGTGCATCAGGTCAAAACCCTTATTGATGTCCTGCAGCTTCAGCGTGTGGGTGATCATCGGATCGATCTCGATCTTGCCGTCCATGTACCAGTCGACGATCTTCGGCACGTCGGTGCGGCCGCGCGCGCCGCCGAAGGCGGTGCCCATCCAGGTGCGTCCGGTGACCAGCTGGAATGGCCGCGTCGAGATCTCCTGGCCGGCGCCGGCAACGCCGATGACGACCGACTTGCCCCAGCCGCGGTGCGATGCCTCAAGCGCTTGGCGCATCACCTTGGTGCTGCCGGTGCAGTCGAACGTATAGTCGGCGCCACCGATCTGGTCGGCGCCGCGTTTGGTCATGTTGACGAGATAGGGCACGATATCGCCATCGATCTCCTTCGGATTGACGAAATGCGTCATGCCGAATTTCTCGCCCCATTGCTTCTTGTCGTTGTTCAGATCGACGCCGATGATCATGTCGGCGCCGGCAAGGCGCAGTCCCTGGATGACGTTGAGGCCGATGCCGCCGAGGCCGAAGACGGCGGCCGTCGCGCCGATCTCGACCTTGGCTGTGTTGATCACCGCGCCGATGCCGGTGGTGACGCCGCAGCCGATGTAGCAGATCTTGTCGAAGGGCGCGTCGGGATTGACCTTGGCAAGCGCGATCTCGGGCAGCACGGTGAAGTTGGAGAAGGTCGAGCAGCCCATATAATGGAAGATCTTGTCCTTGCCCATCGAGAAGCGCGACGAGCCGTCCGGCATCAGCCCTTGCCCCTGCGTGGCGCGGATCGCGGTGCACAGATTGGTCTTTCTGGACAGGCAGGATGGGCATTGCCGGCATTCCGGCGTGTAGAGCGGGATGACGTGGTCACCCTTCTTGACCGAGGTGACGCCCTTGCCGACATCGACGACGATGCCGGCGCCCTCATGGCCGAGGATCGCCGGAAAAATCCCTTCGGGATCGGCGCCCGACAGCGTGAACTCGTCGGTGTGGCAGATGCCGGTCGCCTTGATCTCGACCAGCACCTCGCCGGGCTGAGGGCCGTCGAGGTCGACCTCCAGGATTTCGAGCGGCTTTCCGGCGGCGACAGCGACAGCGGCACGGGTTTTCATCGGGGCTCTCCTCTCAAGCCAAATCGGCAATCGAGGCGAGCTTTAGCGTATCTGCAGGTTCTGGACTATGGGACGAATTGACAGTTCGTAGCGCGGTTTTGGTCGGCACCAGCCGACTTACGCCCGGATATGCGCCTACGTGCCTTGACCGGCCGGGCCAAGCCCATAAAAGAAAGGCAGCCGAGGGAACAAAACCCGTATGTTCACAAAAATCCTGATCGCCAATCGTGGCGAGATCGCCTGCCGCGTCATCAAGACGGCGCGCAAGATGGGCATAGCCACCGTCGCGGTCTATTCGGACGCCGATCGTGACGCCGTGCATGTCGAGATGGCCGACGAGGCTGTCCATATCGGGCCTTCGCCGGCGTCTGAGAGCTATCTGGTGCCGGAGAAGATCATTGCCGCCTGCAAGGCGACGGGTGCTGAAGCCGTGCATCCCGGCTACGGGTTTTTGTCCGAACGCGCCTCCTTCTGTGAAGCGCTGGAGCAGGAAGGCATCGTCTTCATCGGCCCGAAACCCGGAGCGATCAGGGCGATGGGCGACAAGATCGAATCGAAGAAATTCGCCAATGCAGCCAGGGTCAGCACGGTGCCCGGCTGGCTCGGCGTCATCGAGAATGCCGGTCATGCCGAGAAAATAGCCGGCGAGATCGGCTATCCCGTGATGATCAAGGCCTCGGCCGGCGGCGGCGGCAAGGGCATGCGCATCGCCTGGAGCAAGGCCGAGGTGCGCGACGGGTTCGACCGGGCGCGGTCGGAGGCCAAAAGCTCGTTCGGTGACGACCGCGTCTTCATCGAAAAGTTCGTGGTCGATCCGCGCCACATCGAGATCCAGGTGCTGGCCGACGCACATGGCAACGCGCTTTATCTCGGCGAGCGCGAATGCTCGATCCAGCGCCGCAACCAGAAGGTCGTCGAAGAGGCGCCTTCACCTTTCCTCGACGCCAGGACCCGGAAAGCCATGGGCGAGCAGGCGGTGGCGCTGGCCAGTGCGGTCGACTACCAGAGCGCCGGCACGGTCGAGTTCATCGTCGATAGTGAAAAGAACTTCTATTTCCTTGAAATGAATACGCGATTGCAGGTCGAGCATCCGGTGACCGAGCTCGTCACCGGCATCGACCTAGTCGAGCAGATGATCCGCATAGCGGCCGGCGAAAAGCTCGCCATCAAGCAAAGCGACGTCAGGCTGAACGGCTGGGCGGTGGAAAGCCGGCTCTACGCCGAGGACCCGTATCGCAATTTCCTGCCGTCGATCGGGCGGCTGACGAGATACCGGCCGCCGGAGGAGGGACGGTTCGGCGACATCGTCATCCGCAACGATACCGGGGTTGCCGAGGGTTCGGAAATCTCAATGTTCTATGACCCGATGGTCGCCAAGCTGTGCACCTGGGCGCCGACGCGGCTCGCGGCAATAGACGCCATGTCGGAAGCGCTCGACAGTTTTGTCGTCGACGGCATCGAGCACAACATGCCGTTTCTGGCAGCACTTATGCAGCATCCGCGCTGGCGGGAAGGGCGGATATCGACCGCCTTCATATCAGAGGAATATCCGGACGGCTTCGCGCCGATTGTGCCTGATAGCGAGGAAAAGGCCGTGCTCGCAGCCATCGCCACCGCGGTCGAACTGCTGCGCCGCGACCGGCTCGACCGGCTGGGCGGGCGGCTGGCGCCGCATTCGGGTGTGCTGAAACGGGACTGGGTGGTCAAGATCGGCAAGGATTACCTTTCGGCCTGCGTTATCGAAGGCATGATCTCCATTCCGATGGAGCTCGGTGTGTCGATCGACGGTGGCACGGCGCTGACGGTGGCGTCCGACTGGCGGCCGGGCGATCTCGTCTGGCGCGGCACGGTCGGCGAGCGAAGAATCGCCGCGCAGGTCAGGCCGGTGCCGAACGGGCTTCGCATCGCCTGGAAAGGCATGTCGGTGAGCGCACGCGCCATGCTGCCGCGCATCGCCGAACTCGAAAGGCTGATGCCGGAAAAAGTGGCGCCCGACACCTCCAAGATGCTGCTCTGCCCGATGCCCGGCCTCGTCGTGTCGATCGCCGTTGCCGAAGGGCAGGAGGTCAAGGCCGGCGAGACGCTGGCGGTCGTCGAGGCGATGAAGATGGAAAACGTGCTGCGCGCCGAGCGCGATCTCACCGTGTCGAAACTCAAGGCAAAACCGGGCGACAGTCTCGCCGTCGACGCGGTGATCATGGAATTTGCGTGAGGCTGAAAAAACATGCTCGACACCAATCTGGGTCGTTGGAGATTGGCGAAAGCCGCGATGACGGCCAATCTCCCCCGCAAGGGGAGATCGGCAGCTTCGCCGACCGCGCCTGCCGCGGCGATGAGCAGCGCAGACCTCAGGCGATTGCTCTACACCGTCATTAGCACTGATCGCGAGGTCGCAACTTCCTCAATTGCTGGACTCGCATCGTCCGGTGCCGGACAATACATCCTCATCGACTGAGTCTTTTTGAGGCGGCGCTAAAAAACCATGGCGAATGAGATACTTCCCCGCGATCCGTTGCGGCGCGAGGCCTTTGTGAAGGCGTCGCGGCCGGAAGCGCCGGCGCGTCCGTTCATTCATCTGCGCGTGCATTCGGCCTATTCGCTGCTCGAAGGCGCTTTGCAACTCGGCACGGTCGTCGCCCATGCGGTCAGGGATGACGCCCCGGCCATTGCCGTCACCGACACCAATAATCTGTTCGGCGCACTCGAATTTGCGCAAAAGGCGGTGAAGGAGGGTATCCAGCCGATCATCGGCTGCCAGACCGCTCTCGCTTTTTCCGGCGAAGCCAGCGACAGCCAGCGCGACCGCAGGCGGCAAGGCCCGGAAATGCGGCCCGTGGTTTTGATCGCGGCGACCGAGGCCGGCTACAGCAATCTGGTCAGGCTGGTCAGCCGGGTCTATTTGGAAACGCCGCCCGGCGAGGACGTGCATCTGACGACCGAGATGCTGCAAGGCCATTGCGACGGCCTGATCTGTCTCAGCGGCGGGCCGCGCGGCCCGATCGGCAACGCGCTGAAAGAGGACCGCCGCGACCTCGCCGAGACGCGGCTTCTGGCGCTCAAGGCGCTGTTCGGCGACCGGCTCTATGTCGAGCTGGAACGGGTTTCCGGTTATGACCGGGCCATCGAGAAATCGTCAGTCGACCTCGCCTATATCAATGACTTGCCGTTGGTTGCCACCAACGAGGCGTTTTTCTCCTCGCGCGACGACTATGAGGCGCATGACGCGCTGATCGCCATCGCCGAAGGGTCGGTCGTCGCCGTCGACAATCGCCGGCGGCTGTCGCCCGACAATTTTCTGAGAAGCCAGGCTGACATGGCGAGGCTGTTCGCCGATCTGCCGGAAGCGATCGACAACACCGTCGAAATCGCGCTGCGCTGCTCCTACTATCCCAAGACCCGCAACCCGATCCTGCCGCGCTTTGCCGGCGGCGATGTCGCCGACGCCGATGCGGCGGTGAAGGCGGAGGCGCAGGAGCTTGCCAGACAGGCGCATGAAGGACTGGAGGCGCGGCTCGCCGCGCACGGCCTGGCCCCCGGCTACACGGTCGAGCAATACCGCGAACGGCTGGAATTCGAGCTCGGCATTATCGAGAAGATGAAATTCCCCGGCTACTTCCTGATCGTAGCCGACTTCATCAAATGGGCGAAGGCGCAAGGCATTCCGGTCGGGCCGGGGCGCGGCTCGGGCGCCGGCTCGCTGGTCGCGTATTCGACGACCATCACCGACATCGACCCGCTGCGCTTCTCGCTGCTGTTCGAGCGCTTCCTCAATCCCGACCGCGTGTCGATGCCCGACTTCGACATCGATTTCTGCCAAGACCGGCGCGAGGAGGTCATCCGCTACGTCCAGCAGAAATACGGACGCGACCAGGTCGGCCAGATCATCACCTTCGGCACGCTGCAGGCCCGCGCGGTGCTGCGCGATGTCGGCCGCGTGCTGCAGATGCCCTATGGCCAGGTCGACAAGCTCAGCAAAATGGTGCCGTCGAACCCGGCCAATCCGGTCAAGCTCGCCGACGCCATCGCCAACGAGCCGCGCTTTGCCGAGGAGGCGGCGCGCGAGCCGATCGTGCAGACACTGCTCGACATGGCGCAGAAGCTGGAAGGGCTCTACCGCCACGCCTCGACGCACGCCGCCGGCATCGTCATCGGCGACCGGCCGCTGTGGGAGCTGGTGCCGATGTACCGTGACCCGCGCTCCGACATGCCGGTCACCCAGTTCAACATGAAGTATGTCGAGCAGGCCGGGCTGGTGAAGTTCGACTTCCTCGGCCTGAAGACGCTGACGGTGCTGGAGACCGCGGTCAAGCTGATCCGCCGCCGCGGCATCGAGATCGATCTCGCCCACATTCCGCTCGACGACCCCGACACCTACGCCATGCTGTCACGCGGCGAAGTGGTCGGCGTGTTCCAGGTGGAAAGTGCCGGCATGCGCAAGGCGCTGATCGGCATGCGGCCCGACTGCATCGAGGACATCATCGCGCTGGTCGCGCTTTACCGGCCGGGCCCGATGGAGAACATCCCGACCTACAACGCCAGAAAGCATGGCGAGGAGGAGATGGCGTCGATCCATCCGAAGATCGACCATCTGGTCAAGGAGACGCAAGGCGTCATCGTCTACCAGGAGCAGGTGATGCAGATCGCGCAGGAGCTTGCCGGCTATTCGCTCGGCGAAGCCGACCTGCTGCGTCGCGCCATGGGCAAGAAAATCCGTGCCGAGATGGACAAGCAGCGCGAGCGCTTCGTCTCGGGCGCGATCGAGCGTGGCGTCGGCAAGCCGCAAGCCGACTTCATCTTCGACCTGCTGGCAAAGTTCGCCGATTACGGTTTCAACAAGTCGCATGCCGCCGCCTATGCGGTCGTCTCCTACCAGACGGCCTATCTGAAGGCGCACTACCCGGTCGAATTCCTGGCCGCGTCGATGACACTCGACATGGGCAACACCGATAAACTCGCCGATTTCCGCCAGGATGCGCTGCGCCTCGGCATCGATGTCGTGGCGCCGTCGGTGATATCAAGCTTCCGCGCCTTCGAAGTCGCCGAAAACCGGATCTTCTATTCGCTGGCCGCGCTCAAGGGCGTCGGCGACGCGGCGGTCGAGCATATCGTCGCCGTGCGCGGCGAAAAACCGTTCAAGAACCTCGCCGATTTCTGCGAAAGGGTCGACCCGAAGATCGTCGGCAAGCGCGTCTTCGAAAGCCTGATCATGGCCGGCGCGCTCGACTGCTTCGGCCACGACCGCGCCGCGATGATGGCGGGCGTCGAGCGGATGATGGGGCTGGCGTCGCTGGCGCAGCAGAATGCAATATCGGGCCAGCACGACATTTTCGGCGCCTCGCTCGGCGCACAGTCGCAGGCGCTCAACCTGCCGGCGACCGACCCGTGGCTTGCCGCCGACCGCCTACACCGCGAATTCCAGGTGGTCGGTTTTTATCTCTCGGCGCACCCGCTGGACGAATACAAGGCGGCGCTGCAGAAGATGCGGGTGCAGACCTGGGCCGAGTTCTCGGCCGCCGTCAAACGCGGTGCTGCCGCCGGGCGGCTTGCCGGCACCGTCACCACCAAGCAGGAGCGAAAGACGCGCACCGGCAACAAGATGGGCGTCGTGCAGTTCTCCGACACGTCGGGCCAGTATGAAGCAGTGCTGTTTTCCGAAGGTCTGGCGCAATATCGGGACCTGCTCGAGCCCGGCCGTTCGGTGGTGATCACAGTTTCGGCCGAGGACAGGCCCGAAGGCGTCAATTTGCGCATCCAGACGGTGCAGTCGCTGGAGGGCGAGGCAAGCCGCATCCAAAAAGCCTTGCGCATCTTTGTCAGGGACGACAGGCCGGCGTCGGCGATTCAATCGCAGCTTACCCAGCGCGGCGACAGCCAGGTGAGCATCATCGTCATCAAGGATGAGGCGCAGGGCGAGGTCGAGATCGAACTGCCCAACCGCTACCGCGTCTCGCCACAGATCGCGTCGGCCATGCGCGCGGTGCCGGGCGTGGTGGAAGTTGAGTTGGTGTGAGCTAGCGACCGTATTCCGCCAGCCCGGGTCGCATTGCCCGGTGACCATGCCGCTGGTATTGTGAGCTCGGCGGCCTGGCTCTTTTTGGCGGCCGGGGGAGCGCGTCATGGATGAGCGGACAGCCGCTGCCGAACTCCAGAAAATGGTCAATGGCTTCCAGGTGTCTCAGGCGATATGCGTCGCCGCCACGCTGGGCATCGCAGACCATCTGAAGGACGGGAAACGCACCAGCGGCGAACTTGCCGCGTTGACCAATACTCATCCGCAGGCGCTTTACCGGCTGCTGCGCGCCCTTGCGTCGGTCGGCGTGTTCCATGAAGCGGAAGACCGATCCTTCTCGCTGACCCCGGTTGGCGGTGCGTTGCGATCCGACGTTCAGCATTCGGTCGCGCCATGGGCGATACTGGCCGGGCGGCCCTATTTCCGTCAGGCATGGAGCGATCTGCTGCACAGTGTCAGCACCGGCGAAAACGCCTTTCGCCACGCTCATGGCAAGGGCGTTTGGGAATATCGGGCCGAGCATCCGGAAGAGTCCGTCATCTTCGACCGGGCGATGACGGCGATGTCGCGTGGCGTCGCCGCCGCGGTGCTCGCGGCCTATGACTTCCGGCGGTTCTCTGTCGTTATGGATGTAGGGGGCGGGCAGGGCGCGCTGCTTGCCGAAATCCTCCGCCGCAATCCCGGCCAGCGCGGCATTCTATTCGATCAGCCGCAGGTCGTGGCGAAGGCCGGCCCGGTCTTTGACGCCGCGGGTGTGGCCGATCGCTGCGACATCGTCGCCGGCGATTTCTTCGTCTCGGTGCCCGAGGGCGCCGATGCGATTGTGCTCAAATGGATCCTGCATGACTGGGACGACGACACAAACATCCGGATCCTGAAAACCTGCCGCAGGGCGATCCGCCTAGAAGGCAAACTGCTGGTGCTCGAGAGCATTCTGGCGCCGCCCAACGAAGGCGCCGGCGCAAAATTCGGCGATCTGAACATGCTGGTCATGCCGGGCGGGCAGGAGCGCACGGCGGAAGAATTCAGGTTGCTGCTTGCGGCGTCGGATTTCCAGGTCGCGAATATCGTTGAAGCCGGACCTCGCATCAGCGTCATCGAGGCGAAACCGGTCTGAATGCTTTCCGGGTCCGAAACGCTCCGGATGTTCTCAAGCCACAGCGGCTTGCCTCTGCTCTGCCCTCTGGACGGCTGTCGCGGCGAGCGTTATCGCAGTTGTCATGAAGGCGCCGGAAAGTGACGGAGTGCAGGAGTTTTCAGCCCTGGCACGGCTGCGCGACAAATTGCGCAAGCTTTATCACGGGCGCACGCGCGCGGCTTTCCGGTTTCAGCTGGCGGCTGTTATCATTGACCTTGCCATCATCGCCTTCTTCATCGCCACACCGGTGATCCAGGAATCGTCCTCGTTCCTCTGGCTCGATTATTCAGTGGCAGCGCTTGTCGCCGTCGACATGATTGCCCGGCTGCTGGCGTCAAACGACATGCTGCGCCTGATGAAACAGCCGACGTCGTGGGTCGACGCATTCATCCTGCTGACGCTGCTGATGCCTACAACGCTGGCCAATCTGGGTTTTCTGCGCATATTGCGGCTGTGGTCGCTGTCGCGCAGCGGCGCGCTGTGGCGGTTTTTCGAGATGCGCGGCCTCAAAAAATGGCGCGAGGCAAGCCACGCAGTCATCAATCTCCTGACATTCCTGTTTGTCGTCACCGGTTTCGTCTACACCTTTTTCTTCCGCACCGGGGCCGGTCTCGAAGGCTATGTCGATGCGTTGTATTTCACCGTCGCCACGGTGACCACGACCGGCTTCGGCGACATCGTCCTGCCGGGGATAGCCGGCAAGCTCACCGCCATCGTTACCATGATCATCGGCATATCGCTGTTCGTCAGGCTGGCGCAGGCGCTCTTCCGTCCCAACAAGGTCTTCTTCCCGTGCCCGCAATGCGGCCTCCAGCGGCATGAAGCCGACGCCGTCCACTGCAAGGCCTGCGGGCATCTCCTCAACATACCCGACGAAGGCGACTGAAATGCGAGGCTAAGCGCGGTTTTGTGGAACCAAAACCGCGCGGTAGCTCTTTGCTTTGACGCATTTTGTCGGACGCCAAACGAAGATGTTTGGCCGCAAAATGCTAAGACGCTGCCACTTCCGCTGGTTTGGTCGCCTTTTTCTGCAGATTAAGCAGATTGCCCAGCAGGATCAGCAAGGCGCCCCCGGCGGTGAAGGCGTCGATCTGCTCCTGATACAGCAGCCAGCCGATCAGCGCCGACAGCGGCACGCGCAAAAAGTCCATCGGCGAGATGACGGTGGCGTCGGCATAGGCGAGTGCACGCGCCATGCAGAAATGCGACGACATGCCGGTGAAGGCGATCAGCAGGATCCACGGCCACAGTTCGAGCGGCGGGTTGCGCCATTCGTAGAACGCCGGGACAAGGCCGAGCACGGACTGGATGACCAGCATCCAGAAGATGATGGACACGACGCTGTCCGTCCGCGTCAGCGATTTGACCAGGACCACGGATATGCCGAAGCAGACCGCGGCACCCAGCACGACAACATGTCCCGGATCGACCGAGCCGACGCCCGGACGGACGATGATCAGCACACCGATCAGCCCGAGCACGATCGCTGCAAGTCTGGGCCGGCTTAGTCTTTCACCAAGAAAGCCGACCGCCAGAATGGCCGTCCAGATCGGCGTCGTGAATTCGATGGAGATCAGCACGGCCAGCGGGATCAATGTCAAGGCGTAGAGCCATGCCGCCTGGCCGACAAAATGGACGACGTTGCGGGCGATATGGGCGGTGGGGCGTTTGCTGCGCATCGCCGCAAAACCGCCTGACATCATCACCAGCGGCAGGAGGATGAACAGGCCGATCACCGATCGCAGCTCCAGCACCTGGAATACATTGAGCTCGGCCGTCGTGGCGCGGCCGGCGACCGACATCGTCAGAAACGATGCGATCGACAGCGCCATCCAGAACGCAGCCTTGGGGATCGAGGGCGAGGGTGCCATGCGCGCTATGTCGCAAGTCGGGACTTTCACCGCAACCGCTAGTCGACGCATTCGGCTGGGCCAGAGCGGCGCGTTGCAAAACGGTCATGTTGAGGGCGGAACCCGCCGTCACGGCGAGCGTTGGTCCAACAGCCAGTTCAAGGGGAGAGATCCAATGAAATCATGTGCACGATTTGCACTCGCCGGCTGCCTGACGGCTGCCGCCGGCGCGGCTCATGCCGACGAGGCCGATTTTCTTCGCTCGTTCGAGGGGAATTTTGCCGGCAAGGGCACCGTCAAGGTAACCACCGAGGCGCCGACGGTGAACGTCTCCTGCCGCTTCAATTCCGACGCGACATCGAGTTCACTGTCGCTGGACGGCACCTGCCGCGGTCTCGTCGTGGTGACGCGCGCCATCAGTGCCGACCTGAAGTCCAGCGGGACGAAGTACACCGGCACCTATGTCGGATCCCGCACCGGGCCGGCGCAGCTCAGCGGCAAGCGCTCGGGCAATGCGATCAATCTCGGCATCCGCTGGGCGAAGGAGGTCAACGGCGATCGTACCGCGCAAATGACCGTCGAGAAAAACGGCGAGGACGGCATGCGGCTGACCGTTATCGACGTCGACCCAAAAACCGGCGAGCGCGTGACGACCAGCCGGATCGATTTGCGACGCATCTGAAGAGGCCTGCTTTACCCATCTTGCTTGGGCGTGATCCTTCGGAAACTGGATCCGCTTTTCGCTTGCGCGGACCTTAGGTTCGGGGTCATGCTTAAACTAGTCCTCGATCGGCTCGGGCGGGTGGGCATTGCGGCCCTTGCCGAAGGTGTAGCCGGTCTCCACCGCCCTGCTGCCGAACTTGTCGCGCAACCTGTCGATGGCGCTTTCGGCCATGGCACGCTTGCGTGACTGGATATCGACGAGGTCGGGCGGATCGGCCTTTTCGTCATTCGAGAGGTCGCTGACGCCGATGCCGAGCAGCCGGTATCGGGTGCCGTCCGCCTCCTTGCGCAGCAGCTCGAGCCCGGTCGAGAAAATGCGGTCGGCCAGCCGTGTCGGGTCGCCGAGCTGCCGGTTGCGCGTGCGGGTCTTGAAATCCTGCGTCTTCAGCTTCAGCACGACGGTGCGCCCGGCAATGCCGGATTTCTTCAGCCGCCCCGAGACTTTTTCCGACAGCGCTCTCATCACCGAAACCAGTTGCTCGGGGGAGGCGATGTCGGCGTCGAAAGTGGTCTCTGCCGAGACGCTTTTCGCATCCTGGTCGGGGTGGACGCGGCGGTCGTCCTCGCCGCGTGAAAGATGGTAGAGCCGGTCGCCCATCACGCCGTAGCGGCGCATCAGGTCGCCGCGCTCCATGCGCTGCAACTGGCCGATGGTGCGGATGCCGTCGCGCTCAAGCGTGGCGGCGAAGGCTTTTCCCACCCCCCAGATCAGCGTCACCGGCTGCTCGGCCAGAAAGCCGGTCGCCTCGGCCTCGCCGATCACCGAAAAGCCGCGCGGCTTGCGAAAGTCCGACGCTACCTTGGCCAGGAACTTGCAGTAGGAAAGGCCTGATGAAACGGTGATGCCGATCTCTTTCTCCACACCCAACGCGAAGCGCGCCAGCACCACCGCCGGCGGCAGACCATGCAGGCGCTCGGTGCCGGCAAGGTCCAGAAACGCTTCGTCGATGGAGATCGGCTCGACCAGCGGCGTCAGCGCCTGCATCATGGCGCGCACCTCGCGGCCGACGCGACGATATTTTTCCATGTCCGGCGGGATGACGACCGCTTCCGGGCAGGCTTCGAGCGCCTTGAACATCGGCATCGCCGAGCGCACCCCGTGGACGCGGGCGATGTAGCAAGCGGTGGAGACGACGCCGCGCTTGCCGCCGCCGATGATCAACGGCCGGTCCTTCAGCGCCGGGTTGTCGCGCTTTTCGACCGCCGCATAAAACGCGTCGCAATCGATATGGGCGAGATGCAGCCGATAGAGCTCCGGATGGCGGGCCAGCCGTGGACTGCCACAGCGCTCACAGCGCCGTGCCTCACCGCGCTGAAAGGTCAGGCAGTCGCGGCAAAAACCGTGATCGGGATTGTTGACAGGAACCGCCATCGCTGCGAACATAAAGAGAACAAAAGCAATGGTACGTCAGGACGGACGCCACGACAAGGCGGTGGGCCGGGAGAGAGTTCGTGAATACGACCATAGCGCCGCTGGCGCCTGAGCTTTGGGCGGATTTTGAAGATCTTTTCGGTAAGCAGGGCGCCTGCTACGGCTGCTGGTGCACACATTTCCGGCTGTCGCCGGCAGCGCGCCGCGCCAGCAACCGGGAACGCAACAAGGACCACATCAAGGCGCGGATCGAGGCCGGGCCGCCACCGGGCGTGCTGGCGTTCGAGGATGGCAAGGCGGTCGGCTGGATGCAGATCGGCCCGCGCGCCGACGTGCCCGAATGGAACAACAAAGGCAGGGGGTCGGCGCCGGTCGATCCCGCCGACGCCACCGATCCGGGCGTCTGGGCGATTTCCTGCTTCTTCATCCGCGTCAAGGCGCGCGGCCGGGGCGTGACGCACCGGCTGGTCGAAGGCGGCATCGAATTTGCTCGCCAGAATGGCGCGCGGCTGGTCGAGGCATGTCCGATCGACCTGTCGAGAGATTCGCGTTCGATCGGGCTGTTCGTCGGCTCGTCGCGGGTCTTCGAGAAAGCCGGCTTCGAGAGGCTGGTCGAGCGCAAGGCAGGCCGGCCGCTGATGCGATTGGTGCTTTAGACAATGCTGCTGTGCGCGCCGCGGCGACCGAACTATCGTCGTCGGCCTGCATATCAGACGCCCACCCGGGAATAAATCCGGCTGCGGCCCGTTTCTCCTCGGATTTTTCCAAGGAGGCCATCGATGTTTCATTTTTCCCAGACTTCTCAGAAGACTTCTCGCTCGATCCGGTTTTCCTGTCGGCCGAAAGATCATGGGGTCATCGCGCCGCCAGTGGCGGCCAAGACGGTCCTGCCAGATTGGTTCCGCAAACTGCCGCCGGTCGATGCGCAGCAAGCCTCGGCCACCAACAATGGCCTGACCGTCAAGCGCTGCATGCCTTTTCTCGACGCGATGACAACCGGCTGGATCCTGCCGCTCGCGGCGACCGTCCGCCTTGAGGTCAAGGATGGCGGCAGCGCCGTCGATGCCGGCTGGGAGTTCGACAGGGTGATGGTCAGCAATCATGGCGCGCATCAGGTCGCCGGCAATCCGAAGGAACCGGCACCGCCATGCAAATTTCACAATTAATGGTCGATCCGTACCCCGCCGGGCTGGAGTTGTCTGTTCCTGCCGCCGCTCAATCGGCCGGCTCAGCCTTTCGAATGCGTCGCCGGCATCGTCGATACCGACACCTACGCAGCCCACATCCATTTTCCGTTCTTTGCGACGGCGCCGGATGGCCTCTACGTCATCGAAAAGGGAACGCCGCTGGTCCAGGTCATACCGTTTCGCCGCGAAGATGCGGCGCTCAAGGCCGAGATCCAGGCGGAGACCGGAGCCGAGGCGACCGAGCGCGAAACGGTCTACCGCAACACGATTGCCAGCGAAGGCTGGTATCGCAAATGGGCCCGCGCGGCCCGCTAGGCTTTTTCTGGAGAACAATGCAAAACGGGGCCGCTAGGTCCCGTTTCCTTGTGGAGCGCGGCCGACTTTTAGTCGAAGCGCACCGCCGCTCAGAATAAAAGCGCTCTGTAGCGATCCTTCGCGCCCCCTCTGTCCTGCCGGACATCTCCCCCACTTGGGGGGAGATTGGCAGCTTCGCGGGACAGCGTCCTTTTTGCAAGGTTTGTGATTGGCGAAATCAGTGATGAAGGCCAATCTCCCTCCTTGTGGGGGAGATGTCCGGCAGGACAGAGGGGGGCGCTGTCCCTCGGCGATCAAAGGTTCTGCACCGCAGCAGCGCTCCAAGGTAACGGAATGGATCCCAGGGTCTGCGCCGCGTCGCTTCGCTCATTGCTGCGCCCTGACGACGTCGTGGTGGCCTATGCCAATCGCCAGCGAATGCGAAACGGGGGCCGGCTGGCCCCCGTTTGTCTGTGGATTGTTTTGAAGCGGCGGATACAAGTCGAAGCGCGCCGCCGCTCTATCGTCCGGCCGATGTCAACGCCGCCAGTTGCGCGACCACCCGCGATCCGAACCGTTCGAGTTCGAGTTGGAGGAACTGTTCGACGATGAGTTCGAATTCGAATTGCTCGAGGAATTGGAGCTGGAGTTCGAAGACGAGTTCGAATTCGAATTGCTCGACGAATTAGAGCTGGAATTCGACGAACCGTTGGACGACGAATTGGAGCTCGAATTTGAAGAGCTGTTGCCAGCGACGATGAAGGAACCGTCGCTTTGGCTGGACATTGCCGCCGGCGGACGCTCGGTTTCCGGCGCTCCCGCGGGAGACTCCTTCGCCTGCGCCGTGGTGCTCGCGAGCGCTGCCATTCCTGCGACCAGTGTCGACTTGAGCTTCCAGTGTCTTGTCATGGTAGTTACTCCTTGTTTCAGACCGGACCGGCAGTTGCGGCCCGGCGGAGTAACGGGCGATCGCCGGCTTTATTCCATTCAAAGAAAGTTGGATTCCATTTCAGAGCAAGCCGGGCCAGAGCAAGCCGGGTCAGAGCGGGCCGGGCCGTCGCAGTTTCACTTCCGGTCCTTTTGACGGATCTCGTCCAGCGCTTTGACTTCCTCCTCGGCTGACATCGGAGCGCCTGCTTCGATCGCCGAAAGATAGGCGTCGAGGGCTTCGGTCGACGAGGCCGGGGCATAGCCTCCGGCGTCGCCGGGCGCCACGACCGCGAAGCTGACGCGCCATTCGTCGCCGGAACGGCAGGCGACCGACATCACCGTGGAGCGGTCCCGCGAGTCGACCTCGAATTCGCGGCACAAATCCTGCGAATCGTTACGGAACGTAGCGATGGCCCGGAACCGGTCGCTGATCCCGGCGAGCTTGATTTCCTTGCCGGACTCGACCGTTTCAAGGGCTTGGGCCAAGCCCGGCCTGATGACGCCGGCAACCCACAAGCCGCCCTGCGTGCGTTCGTTGGTGCCTGCTGCCCAATAGCCGGCGAGCCCGCCGCCAATTGCCGCCGCGAGAGAGGCGGCAATTGGCAGCATCCATCGAGACCTCGAAGCAGGCCCTGCCAAGCGCCTGCTGCCGAAGGGCAATATCGATGCCGTCGCCGCTTTCTCGCCGGCACGCCTGGCCTCGATCATCTGCTCGACGGCCGCGACAAGTTTTTCGGGAACCGGCTCGTCGAGCAGCGGCTTCAGCGCGGCCTGCGCCTGCGCTCTGGTTTCGATGAACACAGCAATCCTGGCAACCAGACGGTCGTCCGTTTCCATCGCCTGCTCGATCCTGGCGACCATGTCTGGATCAAGCTCACCGTCGGCGAACCGCATCAGGATTTCGTCCGAAAAAGTCTCTTCGGTCATTTTGCAGCCCCTTTTGTGACCGGAGAACGGGTGGGCGCCGAAGATATTCCAGTCGCCTCCGCCAGATTCCTCCTCGCTCGGGCCAGCCTGCTCATCACCGTCCCGATCGGCACGGCAAGGACTTCCGCGGCCTCCTTGTAGGAAAGCTCTTCGACGCAGACCAGAAGCAGCACGTCGCGCTGGTCGGCGGCGAGCTCGCCTATGGCTTGCGCCACGCTGTTCAGCGCCAGCCGCGCCTCCATCTCGCGCTCACCGGAAACGCCGGCGATGTCATGGCGCTCGTCGATATCGTCCTGCGGGCCGGCGACCTTGCGCTTGCGGATGTCGTCGATCCACAGATTTCTCAGAATCTTGAACATCCACGCGTCGAAGCGCGTCCCTGGCTCGAAACGCTGCTCGTTGGCGAGCGCCCGTTCGCAGGCGCGCTGGACAAGATCGTCCGCGATGTCGCGGGACCGGCACAGCGCAATCGCGAACCGGCGCAGATTCGGCAGAAAAGCGACAAGCTGATCTTGGACGCGGTCGGCTTGTTCCGGCATGTTGCTCCAGGTTCTGGAATAAAGCGGCCCCGCGCCCGTTCCTCGCAAGGCTAGCTTATTGCCGGACAGCTCCGCTAGCCTCGTGACGTTGAAAATCGGCGACGGCCGGAAATGTGAGGGAGACCATGCGCACCACCTCCTGGTTGAGACCAAAAGCCCTGCTGCTTTTCTGGGTCGCCGTCGCATTGCTCGTCGATCCTCAGGCGCCGGGCGGCCAGCTGGCGCTCGGCGAGTTCGGGCCAAGATCGGCGTTGGCCGATGACGACGGTGGCGGTGACGATGGCGGTGGTGATGACGGCGGTCGGTCCGGCGCTTCGCCCGGTGGGTCGCGAACGACGTCCAGCCGATCGACCGGCCCGAACCTGTTTCGCGCGCTGACGGATCGGTTTCTTCCGCGCCCGCCAAGGCGCAGCGGCAGGCGCGCGCAACGGCCAGCCGCCCCTTTGCCGTCTCGGGTACCGGACCAGATCGTGGCGACCGGGCTGAATTCGGCTGAGATCGGTCGGCTTCAGGCAACCGGCTTCACCGTACTGGACCGTGCCGACATTCAGCTTCTTGGATCGGAGCTGATTCGGCTGCGCATTCCACCCAACATGCCGCTGGAGGCTGCGCGCGATCTTGTCATCGATGCCGCTCCGCAGTCGACGGCAGATTTCGTGCATTACTACCGGCCCGGACAGGAAGCTGAATGTGCCGGGCCGCACTGCGCCGCCGCGGGCCTGATCGGCTGGCCGGCCGGTAGCGGACTGCCAGCCGGCTGCGGTGGCAATGTCACGATCGGCCTTATCGACACCGCGATCAATCCTGCGCATGACGCCTTCTCGAAAGGCCGGGTCGAAGTTCTTCGCCTGTCGGACGACGGCGTTCCCGAGTCCGGCCGCCAGCACGGCACCGCCGTCGCGGCCCTGCTTGTCGGCGGCGCCGACAGCCGTACTCCCGGCCTGCTGCCGCACGCCAGGCTCATCGCGGTCGATGCGTTTCATCGGGGCGATCGCCAGGATGACCGCTCGGACGCCTAGGATCTGCTTCGCGCGCTCGACCTTCTTTCGGCGCGCGGCGTGCAGGTGACGAATATGAGCCTGTCGGGTCCTGCGAATGCGCTTCTCGAGCAGGTTGTCCGAAGACTCTCCGAACGCGGCATGGTGATCGTCGCCGCCGCCGGCAATGGCGGCCCAAAAGCCGGGCCTGCCTATCCGGCGGCCTATGCTGAAGTGATCGCGGTGACGGCGGTCGACCGCATGAAACGCCCCTACAGGCGCGCCGGTCGCGGCGAGCATATCGACCTGGCCGCTCCCGGCGTCCAAGTGTGGACGGCCGCGTCGGTCAGCGGCGCACGGCCGAAGACCGGCACCTCCTTCGCGGCGCCCTTCGTCACCGCAGCCGCTGCCTTGATGAAATCTGCAAACGGCAACGCCACCGCAGCCGACATTCAAGACGCGCTCGGCAAGTCGGCGGAAGATCTCGGCGCGCCGGGCAAGGACGACGTCTTCGGCTGGGGCCTGCTCAATGCCAGCGCCGCTTGCCTCGTCACGTCGAAGAAGGCGACCTGAAGCTCCACTGTCGATGCCGGAGGATAGCGCGGAGGGCGAAGGCTGGTTATAGACCGGCTTCCAGCCCCAACGAGGGGATTGCACCCCGACGGTTTCCGATTACGGTTGCGGCTGGAGTTTTTACCACAGAAACAGCAACGGAGATTCTGCGTGAATCGTGTTCTGCCGGCCGTCTTTGTCCTCGCGCTCAGCGCGCCTGCCTTCGGCCAGACCGTCGACGGCGAGGGTGCCAAGCAGCTCTCCGAAGATCTGTCCCGCTATTTCGGCAGCAAGGCGATCGACAGCGGCTTCCTGAAGGTTTCGGTGGAAGGCGACGCCTATAAACTCGCCGTCGACTTCAAACCTGTCGTCGACCTGCTGGCGGCGCAGAATTCCTTCAAGTTCGACTTCAGCCCCTACGCATTGCTCGTCAAGCCAGGCAGCAACGGGACATGGAGCGTCTCGGCGGACGTGTCGCAAAGCGGGTCCTTCGAGTTCAAGGGGCCAGAGGGCCCGCAAAGCATGCAGTTCTCGATTACAGACGGCAAGTTTTCCGGCGTCTACGATCCCGAACTGGCGGCTTTCACCAGCGCCACACAGTCGATAGCCGGGATGACGATGAATTCCCGGGACGCCGTGCAGCGCGCCAAGGTGAGCACCGGCGCCGGTACGGCCACCATGAACGCAAGCAAAGCTGCGAATGGCGGCGTGGATTTTACCGCGACGCAGTCGCTCGCCGATTTCGCCGAAGCGCTCGACTTTGACGATCCCAAGAGCGGGCTGAAATTCCCGCTCACGATCAAATCGCCAAAGCTGTCGGTGAACGCGACCGGCAAAGGCGTGCGGACCAAGCCGCTTCTCGATCTGCTGGCATTTGCCGTCGCCAATGAAGACGAGGCCAGACTGAAGGCCAACCAGGCGCAGCTCAAATCGCTGCTGCTCGCCGCGCTGCCGCTGTGGGAGCGGCTCGACGGAACCTACGGGTTCAAGGATCTCACCGTCGAAAGCCCGGTCGGGCTTTTCGGGGCGACTGAGCTGGACACAGGCTTCGGGACCGACGGCATCGCCCAGAACGGAGCAATCAACTACTCGATCAGGGCCGCGGGACTGAAGATCCCTGACAATCTCGCGCCCGCCTGGAGCACGGCGCTGCTGCCCACCGATGTCAATCTGAGTTTCGGCGGCGCCAATATCGATCTCGACAGCATGGCGAAGACGGCGATCGAAGCCTTTGATCTGAACAAGAATCCACCGCTGCCGGCCGACTTCGGCGATACCTTGACCGCTGATTTCATGGCCAGGATGCCGAAATTTGTCATCGGCCACAGCACGGTGAAAAACGGCGATATGGAAATCGCGATGGAAGGCGAGATGACCTTCGCCGGCATGAAGCCGGAGGCCAATGTGACCATCGATGTCGCAGGCTATGACAAGATCGTGGAAAGCCTGCGGGCGGCAGCGAAGTCGGAGCCGGAAGCCGCGCAATATGTGCCGGTGGCGCTTGCGATCAAGGGATTCGGCAAGACGCTGCCGGACGGCCGCATCGAATGGGTCGTCAACGGCAAGCCGGACGGTTCGGTCACCGTCAATGGTGTCATGGTGAAACCGGCCGATCCGGTTGCGGATGCTGACGGCGACGACGGCGAAGAAGAAACGACGCCGTAGGCGTTTTCGCGATCCGGTCGTCGCTTATATCGAATGCTCATGATCGTCGTCGCCAAGCGGCAGCGCCCGCAGCGCCCTGCCGACGGAAGCCGGCGGCGTGCCGGTTTCCGCCGCGAACCGCATGAGCGTCGGCTCGTGGGCGAGGATGAACTGCAGCACGCCGGCCAGGAATCCCGGCTCGCCGGCGGCCTGGCGGATCGAATGCGCCTCGATGCCGGTGATCGCCAGGAAGCGGGGCAGAAGTTCCGGATCGGCGGCGACGAAGCCCAATGCCTTCACGGCAATGGTTTCCGCTTCCTCGCGCATTGACCCCGGGGTTGCCATCACTACCTTCTTGTGGGTTGAATGAGTCTGTTTTTGGCAGTAATCGCAAGCGTCGCCTGCGGCAAGCCATCTGTCTCTGCAATGCGGAGTTCGCGGTGAAATCCGAAGCTTTTCCGGCAGCCGGTTTCCGTTTCGTCAATTATCTCGCGGTAGAGTTGAGCAGGGTTTGGTGCGTACCGGCGAGGGCGCATGGCGGCATCCTTCGAGCGGAAGGCAGGCCGGGACGGGAATTTGATGCCTAAGAAGGTCATGATCGTCGAGGACAACGAGCTCAACATGAAGCTCTTTCGCGACCTCATTGAAGCGAGCGGTTACGAGACGGTACGCACGCGCAACGGTCTGGAAGCGCTGGATCTGGCGCGACTGCACAAGCCGGACCTCATTTTGATGGACATCCAGCTGCCCGAAGTGTCGGGGCTGGAAGTGACCAAATGGCTGAAGGAGGACGACGACCTCCATGTTATCCCGGTCATTGCCGTCACCGCATTTGCGATGAAAGGCGATGAGGAGCGTATCCGCCAGGGTGGCTGCGAAGCCTATATTTCCAAGCCGATCTCGGTGCCGCGTTTCATCGAAACCATCAAATCCTACCTGGGCGACGCCTGATGCGCCCTTCCAGCCGAGCCGGAGCTTTATGAGATGACTGCACGGATCCTCGTCGTCGACGACATCCCTGCCAATGTCAGGCTGCTCGAGGTCCGGCTGCTTGCCGAATATTTCGAGGTGCTGACCGCCACCAACGGGCCGGACGCGATCGAGACCTGTGAAAACGGCAAGGTCGATGTCGTATTGCTCGACGTGATGATGCCTGACATGGACGGGTTCGAAGTCTGCCGCCGGCTGAAGAGCGATCCGGCGACGTCGCACATCCCGGTTGTCATGATCACCGCGCTCGACCAGGTTTCGGACCGGGTGCGCGGCCTCGAGGCCGGTGCGGACGATTTTCTGACCAAGCCGGTCAACGATCTGCAATTGATGACCCGCGTCAAAAGCCTGGTCCGGCTGAAGACTTTGACCGATGAGCTGCGCCTGCGCGCCTCGACCACGCGCAATATCGGCATTGAGGAGCTGTTGAGCCGCAACTTCGCGTCCGCGGACACCACGCCGAAGGTTCTGCTGATCGACGAGCGCAAATCCTCCATTGAGCGCGTCCAGAAGATGCTGCGCAGCAGCGCCGACCTCGACATCGCCACCGATCCGCATGCGGGCTTCTTCCAGGCCGCCGAGACGCCCTATGAATGCGTGATGATCTCGACGGGTTTTGCCGATTTCGATCCGCTCAGGCTCTGCTCGCAACTGCGTTCGCTCGATCGCACCCGTTTCGTGCCGATCATCCTTCTGGCGGAGCAGGGTGAGGAGGGACGCATCGTCCGCGGCCTCGAGCTTGGCATCAACGATTATCTGATGCGTCCGATCGACCAGCATGAATTGACCGCGCGGCTGCGCACGCAGGTGCGCCGCAAGCGCTACAACGACCAGTTGCGCGCCAGCGTCACCCAGACCATCGAGATGGCGGTGACCGACCCGCTGACGGGATTGCACAATCGCCGTTACCTCGACAGCCATCTGCAGACCCTGTTCGACCGCGCCGTGGCGCGGCGGCGGCCGCTGTCGGTGATGATCACCGATCTCGACCGCTTCAAGACCGTCAACGACACGCATGGCCATGACGGCGGCGACGAGGTGCTGCGCGAATTCGCGCGGCGGCTGCGCAAGAATGTGCGCGGCATCGATCTCGCCTGCCGCTTCGGTGGCGAGGAGTTCGTCGTGGTGATGCCGGACACGGACGGCGCCGTCGCCGAAAAGGTGGCGGAGCGGATTCGCGCCGAAATCGCCCAGATGCCGTTTGCCGTCGGTCAGGACGGCAAGACGATCGAGGTTACCGTCAGCGTCGGCGTGTCGTCGGTGCTGAAGGGTGTCGACTCGGTTGCCGGGCTGATGAAGCGAGCCGACCTCGCGCTCTACGAAGCCAAGAGCGCCGGCCGCAACCGGGTCGTCGCCAAGGCGGCGTAAAAGTCCGATTATCCTGTCAATGTGACAGGGTTACGAATTTACCTTAACGCAAGCGATTCGCCGGGCTTGGTTAAGAAATTGTTGATTTTCGCAGGCTGTTGCGCAAATGTGCAGGCCGATGACGGGACCGGCGCGAGGGTAGATCGCCGGATCGATCCGAAGAATACCCCATGATTCAGGTCCGCCGCATCTCCTGGGTCCGTGGGGTCGGCCGGCCGGCGCTGGCACATAGTGGCCTCCTCGTACCGCTGCCAAACGCCGGCCGGCCCCCATTCTCAAAATGACATCAAGTCTCTGCGCCAACCATTGGAAATTCTGGACTTTCGAGCTTTGAAAACAAAAAAGCCGCCCACGGGGCGGCGTTTTTGTCTAGGCAGGAAGCAGATTACTTGATCTTGGTTTCCTTGAACTCGACGTGCTTCTTGGCGACCGGATCGTATTTGCGGAACGACAGCTTGTCGGTCTTGGTGCGGCTGTTCTTGCTGGTGACGTAGAAGAAACCGGTGTCGGCGGTCGACAGAAGCTTGATCTTGATGTTTGCGGCTTTGGCCATTGTATCAGTCCATTATGTTCGTGGAGTCTTGGCCGCTGGAGCACGGGAAAACACCCGGACGCGGGAAACTTGGCGCGACACATAAACAACGCGCCCGGAAAGTCAACCCTGTGAGGCGACCTCTTCCTTCTCCCCTTGTGGGAGAAGGTGGATCTGCGCGTAGCGCCGAGACCGAAGAGAGGTGTTGGACGGAGTGCTGTCGGTGCCAAGCCGGAGCACCCCTCATCCGGCCGCGTTCCGATTCTACGCATCTTCTTTAACTGGAGCGGTCTTCTTCCAGTCTCCCGTGGTGTTCCACCAGCGGTTCGGGTTGGAGCGGTCGTCCAATCCCTTGGAGCGGCTGGCGAGGATCGGCTGGATGCGGATCACCGGCTCCTGATAGGTGTGGACCTGGAAGATCGCCTCGACGATGCGGGCGGCCAACGCCTGGTCGTCGGGCAGTTCGAACGACACTTCCACCGTGCCATGCCGTCGGCGCAATTCGGTCTCGGCGCCGGCAGCAGCACCTTCGAGCGCCCGGTAGCGCTCGATGCCGTGCGCCGACTGGTAGGCATTGCTGTCGTATTTGCCCATGGTGAGCGGGGCGATCGCGACCACCGCTTCCATGATACGGTCGACATCGGAAGCCGGCGCCTGGAAGGTCACAAGCAGCAGCAATTCCATCCGCAGCGATTTCGTTTCAAACCCGGAGTCGATCATGGCGGCATCCTCAAATTCGTGGCGTGTTGCTGACAATCTACCCAGGTCCTGCTGACACGGTTATGTCAGCAGCCTTGCGCCACCTGAGGCATCGATCGGGTCTTTCTACAGGATTTTTCGGATAAGCCTGGCGCCGACCAGCGCGATATAGAAGGCGAAGAACAAGCCGAGCGCCCAGCCGAAACCGGAAGGGCCGAAAAGGTCCATGCCGATGCCGATCGCCTGCGGGCCGAGCACCATGCCGACACCGTAGCAGAGCACGAAGGCAGCGTTGGCCGAGGCCAGGTCGTGGCCGGAAAGCTGCGAGCCGAGATGGGCCAGGCCGATCGTGTACATGGCGGCGACGACGCCGCCCCAGACGAACAGAAGCGCCGCCATCAGATGCCAGTTCTGCGCGAAGTGCGGCATGAAGATGGTGCCGGCAAGCCCGATGGTTGCACAGGCCAGAAGCAGATAACGGCGGTCGCTGACACGGTCGCTGATCATGCCGAGCGGGATCTGCAACAGCACGTTGCCGAGGCCGATCATGGTGAGCAGGAGGGCGGCATCGGCCTCTGAGTAGCCGATGCGGTTGCCATAGACGGGAAACAGCGCAAAGCCACCGGTCTCGACCGCGCCGAACACCAGCACCGCAGCGGTCGCCGTCGGCACCAGCCAGATGTAGCGCAGGAAGTTGCTGGTTTCGCCGTTGGAGACGATCGTCGGGCTCTCGTTGCGTGCCGCCAGAACTGGAATGGCGGCCAGCGTCACCAGCGCCATGATGACGCCGAAGGGCAGGAAGCCGGCGCTGCCGAGTTGGGCGAACAGCCACGGCCCGGCGGCAAAGCCGAGCGACAGCACGGTGGCGTAGATGCCGAGGACGAGACCGCGCCGGTGCGGCGGCGCCGATGTGCTGATCCAGAATTCCGACAGGATGAAAAGCACCGTCAGCGCGATGTGCAGCAGGACGCGCAACGGAAACCACATCCAGAAGTCCGGTGCGAAATGGAAGCCGACAAAGGCCAGCACTCCGGTGGCGATCATGGCGAGCATCGTCCTGGCGACGCCGAACCGCATCGCCAGCGGGGTGGCGAGCGGTGCGCCGGCGATCGAGGCGAGGCCGGCGACAGCGGTGTTGAAGCCGATCATCGACGCCGAATGACCACGCGTTTCGAGAATGACGCTGAGCAGCGGCATGCCGAGGCCGATGGCGATGCCGACGACGCTGATCGACGAGATCGCCGCGATCATTGGCAGCCAATGGACGCGTTCTTCGACCTCTTGCTGGGTATCGACTGTCATGGGATGTGAATGCTCTATGTTCTACAGAATTTCGCGAACGAAGCGATTGCCGACAAGCCGGTAGAACGGCACGGAACCACCGGGGCGCAGCAGCGGATCGTCGACGAGTCGCTTTTCCAGCTCCCCCAGGATAGCCCTGGTGATGTCGGGCACATCAGCTTCTCTGGCCTTGGCGAGCGGCAGCCAGACCAGTTCCTCCAGCTCGTTGGTCGGACCGCCGTCCGGCAGCTCCACGGCGACGTCTTCGCGCCAGGCGCTGAAGAAGCGCGTGTCGAAGCGCCGCACCCGGTTCGGCGGGGTGATGGCGCGCGCAATGAAGCGCAGCGCTTCCAGCGACGGCCTTACGCCGTGCTCGGCAAAACCCTGCCAATCGCGCCTGGTCGTGGCGAAGGCGCCCTTCTGGCCGATCAGCAGGCCGGCTTCTTCATAGGTCTCGCGAATCGCCGACAGGGCGATGGCGCGGGCACGGGCCGGGCTGGTGCGGCCGACGCCGGCGGTCAGCCTCGCCTGTTCCTCAGGGTGCAGCGCTGTAGCAACGGGAATTCGGCTGTCGGCCGGATCGGTGCGGCCACCGGGAAAGACGAATTTCCCCGGCATGAAGGCGTGACGGGCGTGGCGCCTGCCCATCAGCACCAGGAACTCGGCGCCCTTGCGGTCGAGCAGGATCAGCGTCGCGGCGTCGCGCGGGCGTATAGGCCTGGCGTCGAGCGCGATCGGCTCAACCTTGTCGACTTCCGCCTTGGTCATAACGTCCATGCGCACGACCTAGCGGAATCTTCTTCGATGCGAAAGTGGCGTCCAGCCATGCCGATTTGCGCCAGCCTCGGTTTCAAGCCTCGGGATGCGACTCGATCTGATCTTCTTCCCCGCCGAAGCCGTGCATATAGAACGCCCATTGCAGGCCGATGACGGCGCCCTTGACCGGCTGCAGCAAGACGATCGCCATGAGGATGGTCAGCGGCACCCAGATGGCGACGTGCTGCCATGTGGACAGAGTGGAGGCCGCTTCGACACCCATGAAGGCGCCGAGCACGATGTGGCCGACGATGGCCACCACCAGGTAGGCCGGCAGGTCGTCGGCGCGGTGGTGATGAAGCGCCTCGCCGCAATGATCGCATTTGTCGACGGTCTTGACGAAGGCGCGAAACAGCTTTCCCTCGCCGCAATGCGGGCAACGGCCAAGCGCGCCACGCTTCATCGCCGTCCACAGCGGGCGGGCGATCCGGCCCGAGTGCTGTTGGCCGCCGAAAACCTGTTCGTTCTTTTTCAGATCGCTTGGCATTACCGTCTCCTGCCGCGCGAGCCTGGACGCGATTGCGACGCACGGGCGCGGCCCTTGGCCTTGTGAAACGACCGTTTGGAGCCGGGCAGCGGCTTTGGGTCGGTCAGCATCTCGAAACGCATCGCGCCGGCCATAGGCGCCACCTCGATCAGGCGAACCTCGACGCGGTCGGCAAGCTGATAGCCCTTGCCGGTGCGTTCTCCGAAAAGCGATCGGGCAGTTTCGTCGTATATATAGTAATCGCCGCCCAGACTTGACACCGGAATGAAACCATCTGCGCCATACTGCGGCAATTGGACAAATAGTCCCGATTTGGTGACGCCCGAAATGCGTGCATCGAAGCGATCGTCGACACGCTCTGCCAGATAGGCGGCGATCAGCCGGTCGACCGTGTCGCGCTCGGCGGCCATGGCGCGGCGCTCGGTGGCTGAGATCAGCGCAGAAACTTCTTCCAGCCGCTCCGCTTCATCCTGCGTCAGTCCGCCTTCACCGAAGCCGAGCGCGGCAATCAGCCCGCGATGCACGATCAGGTCGGCATATCTGCGGATCGGCGAGGTGAAGTGCGCATAGCGTTTCAGGTTGAGGCCGAAATGACCGATATTGCTTGGCGAATATTCGGCCTGCATCTGCGTGCGCAGCACCACCTCGTTGACCAGCCCCTCATGGTCGGCGCCGCGGACGCGATCCAGGATGCCGTTGAACTGGTTTGGCCGCATCTGGGCGCCGCGCGCCAGCGAAAGGCCAAGCGTCTGCAGGAATTCACGCAGCGATTCCTGCTTGGCCAGCGAAGGTGCGTCATGGATGCGGTAGACCAGCGCCTGTCGTTTCGCCTCCAGCGTCTCGGCCGCCGCGACATTGGCCTGGATCATGAATTCTTCGATCAGCTTGTGCGCGTCGAGCCGCTCCGGCACGACGACGCGGTCGACGGTGCCGTCCTCCTTGAGCAGGATTTTCCGCTCCGGCAGTTCGAGCTCAAGCGGCTGGCGCGTCTCACGACCGCGCTTCACCACGGCATAGGCGTCCCACAGCGGCTTCATCACCGTGTCGAGAATCGGGCCGGTCTTGTCGTCCGGCGCGCCGTCGATCGCGGCCTGCGCCTGGCGATAGGCGAGTTTTGCCGCCGATTTCATCATAATGCGGTGGAACGAATGCCTGAGCTTGCGGCCATCGGCCGAGAAGGTCATGCGGACCGCCAGCGCCGGGCGGTCCTGGCCTTCGCGCAGCGAACAAAGGTCGTTGGAGATGCGCTCCGGCAGCATCGGCACGACGCGATCCGGGAAATAGACCGAGTTGCCACGCTTCAGCGCCTCGCGGTCGAGCGCGGTGCCATAGCGCACGTAAGCGGCGACATCGGCAATCGCCACGGTAACGACCACGCCGCCGGGGTTCTTCTCGTCTGGATCTGCTGTCGCGAACACGGCGTCGTCATGGTCCTTGGCGTCGGCCGGATCGATGGTGATCAGCGGCAGGTCGCGCCAGTCTTCGCGGCCGGCCACCGTCGCCGGTTTGACCGCCTCCGCCTCGGCGATGACGTCTGCCGGGAAAATATGCGGAATGTCGTGCGCGTGGATGGCGATCATCGAGACCGCCTTTTCGCTGGTCAGCGAACCCAGCACCGCCAGCACCTTGGCCCTGGGCAGCCCGTAGCGGGAGGCCCGCGCCGGCTCGACCTCGACCAGATCGCCGTTCTTGGCGCCGTTCTGGAATTCCTTGTCGACGACCAGCTCCGGCTGGCGCCTTTCGACAGGCTCTATGCGGAAGGTACCGTCCTGCAGCACGCGAAAAACGCCGAGAACAGCATCGGTGCGCTTCTCGAAGATCTTCATCACCCGCCCGGTATAGGCAGGGCCGGTCGCATCATCGGTTGGAAAGGTCTTGGCCAGCACGCGGTCGCCAATGCCCGGTGTCGGGCCGCCGCCGCCGCGCGACACGCGTATCGCTATGACAGGAGGCTCGCCGTTGCCCACCGCTTCGGTTGGGTGCGCCAAAAGCACGCCGTCGGCATCGCGGCCAAAGATGTCGAGCACGGCGACATGGGCGAGGGAGCCGACGCGGGCGAGCCGCTTGCGCTCCTTGGTCAGCAGGCCTTCATCCTGCAAGTCGCGCAAAACGTCCTTCAGCCAGATACGGTCCTCGCCGCGCAGTGCGAACGCCTTGGCGATGTCGCGTTTGCCTGAGCGATCCGGATTTTCGGCGATATAGCGTAGGATTTCGTCGCGGGACGGCCGGTAATCATCCTTGACCTTGGCCCGGGTGTCGGCGGTGCGCAGATCGCCATGACTTCTTCCGGATACCCTGCGCGCCACGATGCACTATCCCTTTTTGTTGGCCACTTTCTTGGCCGCCATTTTTTGGGCCGCCGGTTTTTTGGCCGCAGGCTTTTTGGCAGGTGCGGCCGCTTTGCGGAAGGGCTTTCTGCCGCCATTGCCGCCCTTGGCTTCCTTTTCGGCAATCAGCGCCACCGCGTCTTCGATCGTCACCGACTGCGGGTCCTTGCCCTTCGGCAGCGTCGCATTGACCTTGCCGAAATTAACATAAGGCCCGTATTTGCCGTCACGCACGACGATCTTGCCGCCGCCCGCCGGATGCTCGCCAAGTTCCTTCAAGGCGGCGGGCGTGCCGCCATTGCGACCGCCGGGGCCTTTCAACTGCTTCTCGGCGATCACCGACACGGCGCGGTTGAGACCGATCGAGAACACGTCCTCGATGTTGTCGAGATTGGCGTAGGTGCCGTCATGCAGCACGAACGGACCGTAGCGCCCCAGCCCGGCCGAGATCATCTTGCCGGATTCCGGATGCTTGCCGACGTCGCGCGGCAGCGACAGCAGGGCGAGGGCTTTTTCGTGGTCGATCGAATCGACGGTCCAGCCCTTGGGCAGGCTGGAGCGCTTGGCTTCCTTGCCGTCGCCGCGCTGGACATAGGGCCCGAAACGACCACTGCGCAGCGTGATTTCCTCCGCTGTGTAGGGGTCCTTGCCCAGCACCTTGGTGCCATCCTCGCCATTGCCGTTTTCGGCATTGGGGTTGGCGGCGTCGCCGAGCTGGCGGGTGAAGGAGCATTCGGGATAGTTCGAGCAGCCGACAAAGGCGCCGAATTTGCCGAGCTTCAGCGACAGGTTGCCGGTGCCGCATTTCGGGCAGATCCGCGGATTTGAACCGTCTTCCCGTGCGGGAAACACCAGAGGCGCCAGTTCCTCGTTGAGGGCGTCGAGCACGTCGGTGACGCGCAATTCCTTGATGTCGGCGACGGCGCCTGAAAAATCCTTCCAGAAATCGCGCAGCACATCCTTCCAGGCGAGCTTGCCGTCGGAAATCTCGTCGAGTTTTTCCTCGAGCGAGGCGGTGAAGTCATATTCGACATAGCGCTCGAAGAAGCTCTCGAGGAAGGCCGACAACAGTCGGCCCTTGGCCTGCGGCAACAGCTTGCGCTTGTCCATGCTGACGTAGTCGCGGTCCTCCAGCGTCTTCAGGATCGCCGTGTAGGTCGACGGCCGGCCGATGCCGAGCTCTTCCAGCTTCTTGATCAGCGAGGCTTCCGAATAGCGCGGCGGCGGTTCGGTGGTGTGCTGGGTGGCGCTGATGGCCTCGCGGTCGAGCTGTTCGCCGGCACGGATCTCGGGCAGACGGCGGTCTTCCTCGTCTTCCGCATCCTCGTCCTTCTGGTCGGTATATGCGGCAATGAAGCCATCGAAGCGAACGACCGAACCGACGGCGCGAAGCTCCGCGCTGCGGGCGCCGTTGACCGCCTCGATTTCGACCGTGGTGCGCTCGATCTCGGCTGGCTGCATCTGGCTGGCGATGGCGCGTTTCCAGACAATCTCGTAAAGCCGCGCCTGGTCGGCATCGAGATATTGCCTGACCGAAGCCGGCGTGCGCATGAAGTCGGTCGGGCGGATGGCTTCGTGCGCTTCCTGGGCGTTCTTGGCCTTGGTGGTGTAGTTGCGCGGCTTTTCGGGCAGGTATTTTGGGCCGAACTCTTTTGCGATCGCATCGCGCGCGGCTGATATCGCCTCGGGCGCCATCTGCACGCCGTCGGTTCGCATATAGGTGATCAGGCCGGTGGTCTCGCCGCCGATGTCCATGCCTTCATAGAGCCGCTGCGCCACCTGCATGGTGCGGCTTGCCGAAAAACCGAGGCGCGAGGAGGCGGCCTGCTGCAGCGTCGAGGTGGTGAAGGGCGGGCCTGGATTGCGCCTGGTCGGCTTGGCTTCGACCGACAGCGCCTTGAAGGTCGCGCCATCCAGCATCGCCTTGATGTCGTCGGCCTGCGCCTTGTTCGAAATGTCGAGCTTTTGCAGTTTCTTGCGATCGAAGGCGGTCAGCCGCGCCTCGAAATTATCCTTGCGCGGCGTGCCGAGAATGGCGGCGATCTGCCAGTATTCCTCGCGGATGAAGCGCTCGATTTCCAATTCGCGGTCGCAGACGAGGCGCAGTGCCACCGACTGGACGCGGCCGGCGGAGCGGGCGCCCGGCAGCTTGCGCCACAGCACGGGCGACAGCGTGAAGCCGACGAGATAGTCGAGCGCGCGGCGGGCGAGATAGGCGTCGACCAGCGGCGCATCGATCTGGCGCGGATTGGCCATCGCTTCCAGCACCGACGATTTGGTGATGGCGTTGAAGACGACGCGGCTGACCGGCTTGTCCTTCAGCGCGCGCTTCTGCTTCAGCACTTCCAGAACATGCCAGGAAATGGCTTCGCCCTCGCGATCCGGGTCGGTGGCGAGGATCAGGCCGTCGGCGTCCTTGACCGCCTTGGCGATGTCGGCAAGACGTTTGCTCGAGGCGGTGTCGACAGCCCAGGACATGGCAAAATCCTCGTCCGGACGCACCGAGCCATCCTTGGCCGGCAGATCGCGGACGTGGCCGAACGAGGCCAGGACCTTGTAGTTCTTTCCGAGGTACTTGTTGATTGTCTTCGCTTTGGCCGGCGATTCGACGACGACGACGTCCATGAGGTCTCATATCAGCTGTGGTGCGGCAGAAGAATTCCGCTGCGCGCGACGAAATCTCGTATAATTGTCGCTCACATGGCCGTGCTTTTGCATCCGGTCAAGGGGAAGCGCCCAAAATGCAGTCCTGCTTTGAGCGCGCAACCTAGGGATGCGTCATGTGATATCCGCTATCCTGGATAGGGAGAGCGGCTGCCCTGATCGTTGGACAAACCGGCAATGAATCCGGGAGAACGGGACAAATACTTCCGCCGATATAAGAGAAACATCGATCACGCGCCAGCCCTGGTTTGAAGAGACGGGCGGCATGATGCGACGTTGACGGGCGAGACAGGCGTGGCAAGCGGCCGTCTGCGACTTGCCACGCGATGGTGATTGGCGGATCGGCGCGGTCGCGGCTATATGGCAGCGCAAACCATCAGGAGTTCGGGAATGGCGTTGGATATCGGCTATGTCAGCGCGGTCGGGGCGGGGGCGATCTCGTTCCTGTCGCCTTGCGTGCTGCCGCTGGTGCCGCCCTATCTCTGCTATATGGCCGGCGTGTCGGTCGATGATTTCCGCGGCAATGCCGGCGTCACCGCCAAGGCCGACGCACGCGGCGCGCTGCTTTTTGCCTCGATCGCCTTTGTTCTCGGCTTCTCGACCGTCTTCGTGGCGCTGGGCGCCGGCGCCTCGACCATTGGCCGGCTGCTGCGCGTCTGGCAGGAGCCGCTGGGGATGGCGGCTGGCGTGCTGATCATCCTGATGGGTCTGAACTTTCTCGGCATATTGCGCATCCCGATGCTGTCGCGCGAGGCGCGCTTCCAGTCGCAGGGCAAGCCGGCCAGTATCGTTGCCGCCTATGTCATGGGACTGGCCTTCGCCTTCGGCTGGACACCCTGCATCGGACCGGTGCTGGGGCCGATCCTGACGCTGGCCGGCGGCCGCGAGACGGTCGGCGAGGGCGCGGCTCTGCTTGCCGCCTATTCGCTTGGCCTCGGCATACCGTTCCTGGTCGCGGCGCTGTTTTCCGGCGCCTTCATGCGCTTTCTCGCAAAATTCCGCGTCCATCTCGGCCGCGTCGAAAAGGCAATGGGCGCGCTGCTGGTCGTCGCGGGCGTGCTTTTTCTGACCGGCGGCGTGCAGGCTGCATCCTACTGGCTGCTGGAGAATTTCCCGGTGCTGGGGCAGTTGGGGTAGGTCTGTACCCGCAAACCCATGCTGGCCCACAGAATTTGACCTATACTCAATCTGCGACAAAGATACTGCTACTGAATTGGTGCCATTTTGTCTATTTCAACAACGCCTGCACACTCTCCGCCTACATGGTAGAATTTCCCTTTACCTCTGTTACCGTTTATCTTTCCGTTTAAAATATTGCTTTCTTTTTTCCCCTCGTGAACAAAGCGATGTATTATTCTTAAGGTGCCATCGCTCGCGATTTTTCCTTCCCACTTTGGGGCAGAAATCTTACCGCTTTTGATCGAAACATTTGCTGTAATCTCCCGCCACCCGCACAACGAATTGGTGGCACGTCTCGTCAAAGCCCATCTTCCGTCGAAAGCACTTAAACCGGCAGACCCTGCACCCGTGCAACGACCCTCTCGTGCCTCCATTCCGTCAGCACAAAGAAGGGGGCAGACCCTAGCCCGAATTGCTTTCAGCCCTTTTAGAAGGTCGCCCGTCGGCTCGACCGACGCGAGCTTAATCCCTTGCCGCTTCGCATAGTCGTTCAAAGCTTTCTGGCTGGCGGAACCCCATTTTCCGTCGACCTGGCCAGTAAGGCATCCGATTCGGGCCAACTCCCTCTGGGTGGAAAGAGCAAGTTCGCCGGAGCCATCAGAATCTACTGAAGACCTCTCCGGTTGGACTTCCGGATTGGGATGTTCAAGCCTGGCGACGGTCTTGACGTCGTCTGAAGCCTTTGCGACAGGCCTCCCTTGCACGCGATCTTGTTCTGCCTTTTGTCGTTCAGTCGCCTGCCGTTGCAAATCGACCCGACTGTTTATTGCGTCGATCTTTAACTTGGCTAGGGCTACAAACGCGCCATTCGGATATTGCTGTAGGTACGCTTGAAAGAAACTCTTGTCCGCCGAGTCCTTGATCGTTTCCCAATAAGCGATCTCAACCGCATTGTCAGGCCCGACTGGTACCGGCGTGCGGGCGGATTCCGCCTTCGGCTCCTGAATCGGGAGAGGATTCAACACCACATCGCCCGTGAGCGAGGAATTGTCCCATGGAACTTGCTTTCCATACGTCGCTTCGAGCACATCTCGTCGCACATGAACGAGGTCGCGGGTGATATCCTGCCCCGGCGTGCCGAGGTGCCTGAGCAATGCAGTTGTGAAGGGGGAGTTTCTACCTGACCCGTCGAATGCCACGTTGCCCGGCTGCGTTGCGAATGCGATGAGAGAACCGACACCGCTGCCAAGCTTGGCTAGACCCCGACCCACAGAACCGGATCGTGTTCCCATCGACCGGGCAAGATTCTCGGCGAGCGGGTTGTCCCGGCAGGCATCGAGGAAGACAAGATTGACCTTAGAAGCGCGCTCCATCGCCGCAAGAACAAGGTCCATCGGCAGTGTCTCGAAATCGAGGTCGTCATAGGACGACAGGTGAGCATCCACAGGCGCCATATAATTGTTGCCGTTAACCTGCAGGCCATGCCCGGAATAATAGAACAGCGCAATGTCCGCCCTATCGAGCTTCTTGATAAAGTTCCGTATCGTGACACGCATCCTGGCCAAATCGAGATCCAGACCGGTCACTACCTCGAAGCCCAAATCTTTCAATTTGGCGGTCATGTCGCTGGCATCGTTCGTGGGGTTAGGAAGTCCGTGTACGTTTTGGTACGCCGAATTACCCATCACCAGCGCAACGCGCCTATCTGCGAGCGCATCCGCCGAAACAGCTGTAAACAATAAGATGAGGATAAAACGAACGCTGCGCATGGCAGGAACAACTCCCCCCGAGCGAACGTATCAGATGCTAATATAACGGAAAAGACCTATCACTGGCAGGAAATGGCCAGATCATTGCCCATGCTTCCACGTAAGGAGCGTAAGTCGTGCAGGGTGGCTGTTTGAATTCATTCCATCTCCGATGCCAATTTCCGCGCAAACGCCAAGGCTTGGCGGCTGCAGCCGCTGCAAAAGCTGAAACCGGAGATGTAGGGTAACCACCTGATCGCCCGCCTAGACCTACTGATCAAAAGTCAGTTGCTCGACCACCTCACCGGAATTTAACCGCATTGGTGCAGCATGGCGCCAAATGCTAGTGAAATTCTGGGCTAGACATGCCTTGATTCCCAACCCTCTTCATACGGTCGGATTCCATGAGCCAGAGAACCTGCCTGTCCGTCATTCTCGCCGCCGGCGAAGGCACGCGCATGAAAAGCGCCGTGCCAAAAGTGCTGCACCCGATCGCTGGCCTGCCGATGGTCGCCCATGTCGTCAAGGCTGCGGAAGCCGCAGGCAGCGGCGATCTGGCGCTGGTGATCGGCCATGGCGCCGACGAGATGCGCAAGGCCACGCAAAAGTTCGCGCCGAAGGCGGAGACCTTCGTCCAGGACAAGCGGCTCGGCACGGCGCATGCCGCGCTGGCGGCTCGCGATGCGATCTCAAAGGGTTACGACGACATCCTCGTAATGTTCGGCGATACGCCGCTGATCGATCCGGAGGTGCTGACGGCTGCGCGCCTGAAGCTGACTGATGGCGCTGCCGTCGTTGTGGTCGGCTTCCGCAGCTCAAATCCGTCCGGCTATGGCCGGCTGATCGAAAAGGGCGGCAAGCTCATCGCCATCCGCGAGGAAAAGGACTGCACCGACGAGGAGAAGAAAATCACCTTCTGCAATGGCGGGCTGATGGCGGTTGCAGGCAAGCACGCGCTGCAGCTGCTCGACCAGGTCGGCAACGACAACGCCAAGGGCGAATATTACCTCACCGACATCGTCGAGATCGCAAGCGGGCAAGGCCTTAATGTCATCGCCGCAGAAGCCGGCTTTGAGAATGTGCTCGGCATCAACAACCGTGCCGAACTCGCTGCGGCGGAAGGCATCTGGCAGGCGCGCCGGCGGCGCGAAGCCATGCTCTCCGGGGTTTCCCTCATCGCGCCCGAAACCGTATTCTTTTCATACGATACCGAGATCGGCGCCGATACGATCGTTGAGCCCAATGTCTGGTTCGGACCGGGCGTGACAATCGCCACCGGCGCCAGGATCCATGCCTTCAGCCATATTGAGGGCGCCACGATCGCTTCGAATTGCGATGTCGGCCCGTTTGCACGGCTGCGGCCGGGCGCCGATCTCCGGCAAAAAGCCAAGGTCGGCAATTTCTGCGAGGTCAAGCAGGCGACGGTCGAGGAGGGCGCCAAGGTCAATCACCTGACCTATATCGGCGATGCTCGCGTCGGCGCCGGCGCCAACATCGGCGCTGGAACCATCACCTGCAATTATGACGGCTACTCGAAGTTCTTCACCGATATCGGCGAGGGCGCTTTCGTCGGCTCGAATTCGTCGCTGGTGGCGCCTGTCACAATCGGCAAGGGCGGCTACATCGCTTCGGGCAGCGTGATCACCGAAAGCGTGCCCGACGATGCGCTCGCCTTCGGCCGCGCCCGCCAGAGGACGCTGCCCGGCAAGGGCAAGGAATTGCGCGAGCGTTTTGCTTCGGCTGCGGCTGCCCGGAAAAAAGGCTAGCCTGGCTGCGGTAATCGGATTGCCAGCGCACTCGGTCATGGTGCATCTGTGCAGAACCGTTCCGGCTGATACGGAACAAAACGCAATGTGATTTTCGCGGCAGCCCGGCCAACCCTAAATAGCGCCGGGTTTTCATGCCGGAATCGGGGGCAACGTCTATGTGCGGTATCGTCGGAATCGTCAGTCACTCGCCGGTCGCGCCACTGATCGTCGATGCGCTGAAAAGGCTCGAGTATCGCGGTTATGATTCGGCCGGCGTCGCCACCGTCGAGCACGGCCAGCTGGCGCGTCGCCGCGCCGAGGGCAAGCTGATCAATCTCGAACGCCGGCTGAAGGACGAACCGCTCGACGGCATGATAGGCATCGGCCATACGCGCTGGGCGACGCATGGCGTGCCCAACGAGACCAATGCGCATCCGCATTTTTCCGACGGCGTCGCCATCGTCCACAACGGCATCATCGAGAATTTCGCCGAATTGCGCGACGAACTGATGCGCGACGGCTACACATTTTCATCGCAGACCGATACCGAGGTCGTCGCACACCTGGTGGGGCGCGAACTGGCCAGGGGCCTGCAGCCGGTCGAGGCCGCGCACCAGGCGCTGAAGCGGCTGGAAGGCGCCTTTGCGCTGGCCATCATGTTCACGGGAGACGAGGATCTCATCGTTGGCGCGCGCAACGGCCCGCCGCTGGCCGTAGGCCATGGCGATGGCGAGATGTTTTTGGGCTCCGACGCCATCGCGCTTGCCCCCTTCACCAATTCGATCACCTATCTGGAGGATGGCGACTGGGCGGTGGTGCGCCGCAACGACGTCGCCATCTTCGACATGGACGGCAACAAGGTCGACCGCAAGCGCCAGCAGTCGCTCAGCACCAGCTTCATGGTCGACAAGGGCAACCGGCGCCATTTCATGGAGAAGGAAATCCATGAACAGCCCGAGGTGATCTCGCACACGCTGGCGCATTATGTGGATTTCGTTGGCGGCGTCTCGAAGCCGCTCGACTTGCCGTTCGATTTCGCCAAAATCGACCGGCTGGCGATTTCGGCCTGCGGCACTGCCTATCTGGCCGGCCTGATCAGCAAATACTGGTTCGAGCGCTATGCGCGGCTGCCGGTCGACATCGATGTCGCTTCGGAATTCCGTTACCGTGAAATGCCGCTGTCGAAGACAGACGCCGCCTTCTTCATCTCGCAATCGGGCGAGACCGCCGACACGCTAGCCTCGCTGCGCTATTGCCGCAAAGCGGGCATGAAGATCGGCGCGGTCGTCAATGTCCGCGAATCGACGATGGCGCGTGAATCCGACGTTATCCTGCCGACGCTGGCCGGGCCGGAGATCGGCGTCGCCTCGACCAAGGCCTTCACCTGTCAACTGTCGGTGCTGGCCTCGCTTGCCGTGCGGGCCGGCGTGGCGCGCGGTACGATTTCGCAGGAACAGGAAACGACGCTGGTCCGCCAACTGTCGGAAGCGCCGCGCTATGCCAACCAGGTCCTGAAACTCGACGGCCAGATCGAAAAGGTCGCGCGCCACCTCTCGCACTACAAGAACGTGCTCTATCTTGGCCGCGATACCAATTTCCCGCTGGCCATGGAAGGCGCGCTGAAGCTCAAGGAAATCTCCTATATCCATGCCGAGGGCTATGCTGCCGGCGAGCTGAAGCACGGGCCGATCGCGCTGATCGACGAGAACATGCCGGTGATCGTCATTGCCCCGCATGACCGGATTTTTGAAAAAACCGTGTCGAACATGCAGGAAGTGGCGGCGCGGGGCGGCAAGATCATCCTGATCACCGACAGCAAGGGTGCCGCGCACGCCACGGTGAAGACGATGGAGACGATCGTGCTGCCGGACGTGCCGGAAATCATCTCGCCGATCATCTACGCGCTGCCGATCCAGATGCTGGCCTATTTCACCGCGGTGTTCATGGGCACCGACGTCGACCAGCCGCGCAACCTGGCGAAATCGGTGACGGTGGAATAGGCGTGGTTTAAAAAATTCGCAGTTCCAAAGCCGGATGCGGTTCATTAATGTCGCGCCGCAATCAGCGCTGCGGTGAACCATGTCCGATGCTTCCAAGACCTCAGGCATGACCCGGCTGCGGAATTACTTTCTGACAGGCTTTGTCGTCTGCGCGCCGCTGGCGATCACCGCCTACATCGCCTGGTCGTTCATCGGCTGGGTCGATTCCTGGGTGAAACCCTATATTCCGGCGCGTTACAACCCCGATAGCTATCTGCCGGCGCCGGTTCCGGGATTCGGGCTCATTGTCGCCTTGATCCTGATCACCCTGATCGGTTTCCTGACCGCCAATATCGTCGGCCGGGCTATCGTCCTGTTCGGCGAGCGGCTGCTCGGCCGCATGCCGCTGGTGCGCGGCATCTATGGGTCGCTGAAGCAGATCTTCGAGACCGTGCTGTCGAACAAGGGCGACATGTTCCGCCAGGTCGGGCTGGTCGAATACCCGCGCAAGGGCGTCTGGTCGCTGGTCTTCGTTGCCAGCGAGAAGGAAACCGAGATCAACCAGAAGCTCGACCAGGAGGGTGATCCGCTGATCGCGGTGTTCATGCCGTGCACGCCCAACCCGACCACCGGCTTCCTGATGTATGTGCCGAAATCCGATATCGTGCTGCTCGACATGACGATCGAGGACGGCGCCAAGCTGATCGTTTCGGCAGGGCTGGTGGCGCCGGCGGTCAAGACGAACATGGTGACGTTGAACGGCAAGCCGATCGGCGGCCAGATCGGCAATCCGCCGGTGGATGCCGAGCCTCAGCCGGCGCGCAAGAGCCGCACCGCCTCGTCGCGTCCGAACAAATAGAGCAGCATGCGAAGGGCGGCGCCGCGTTCGGATTGCAGTTCCGGATCGCGCGACAGGATCAGCCGCGCGTCGTCGCGAGCGGCTTCGAGCAGGTCGGCATGCGCCTCGATGCGCGCCACCTGGAAGCCAGGGGTGCCGGACTGGCGGGTGCCGAGCAACTCGCCTTCGCCGCGCAGCTTCAGATCCTCCTCGGCGATGCGAAACCCATCCTCGGTTTCGCGCATCACCGACAGCCGGCGCGTTGCCGTCTCGCCGAGCGGATCCTTGTAGAGCAGCACGCAGGACGACGGTTTTTCGCCGCGACCGACCCGGCCGCGCAACTGGTGCAACTGAGCGAGGCCGAAGCGCTCGGCATGCTCGATGACCATGATCGTCGCATCCGGCACATCGACGCCGACCTCGATGACCGTGGTGGCGATCAGGATGCGTGTCTCGCCGGCCTTGAAGGCGCGCATCGCCTCGTCTTTTTCGGCGCCCTTCATGCGGCCGTGCACCAGGCCGATCCGGTCGCCGAACAGCGGCTTCAAGGAGGCAAAACGGTCCTCCGCCGACATCAGCTTGATCTCTTCGGATTCCTCGACCAGCGGACAGATCCAATAGATCTTCTGGCCGTCGGCGACTGCGTCGCGCATGCGGCCGACAAGTTCGTCGAGCCGCTCGAGCGGCAGGGTGACGGTGCGGATCGGCTGGCGCCCGGCCGGTTTTTCCGTCAGCTTCGACACATCCATGTCGCCGAAAGCAGTCAGCACCAGCGTGCGCGGGATCGGCGTCGCCGTCATCACCAGCATGTCGGGCGCGTCGCCCTTGGCGGTGATGGCCAGCCGCTGGTGGACGCCAAACCGGTGCTGTTCGTCGATGACGGCGAGGACGAGGTCGTGGAACGTCACCGTTTGCTGGAACAGCGCATGGGTGCCGACGACGATGTCGATCTCGCCACTGGCCAGGCCGGTCAGCGTCTCGGCGCGCTCGCGGCCCTTTTCGCGGCCGGTGAGGATGGCGATGCGCAGGCCGGCTTGTTCCGCCAACGGCGCAATCGTCGCAAGATGCTGACGCGCCAAAATTTCGGTCGGCGCCATCAATGCCGCCTGGCCGCCGGCCTCGACAGCGCGCGCCATGGCGAGCAGCGCGACAACCGTCTTGCCTGACCCGACATCACCCTGCAGAAGGCGCAGCATGCGTTCGGGGTCACCGAGATCGGCATTGATTTCGGCAAGCGCCATTTCCTGCGAATTGGTCAGCGAATAGGGAAGGGCGGCGCGCAGCTTTTCGACGAAGCGGCCGTCGCCGACCAGCGGCCGGCCGGACAGGCGGCGGATTTTTGCGCGCACCAGCGCCAGCGACACCTGGCCTGCCAGAAACTCGTCATAGGCGAGACGCCGCCAGGCCGCGCCGTCGACGGACACGTCGATCGGGTCGGCGGGATTGTGGATGCGGGAGAGAGCATCACCGAAGGCGGGAAAGCTGCGGCGGCGCAGAAACTCACTCTCCTGCCATTCCGGCAGCACCGGCAAGCGAGCGAGCGCCTGGCCGATTGCCCGGCGCAGCACTTTTCCCGAGAGGCCGGCGGTGAGCGGATAGACCGGCTCGACCAGCGGCAGGTTTTCCACTTCGCTGGCCAGCGCGATGTGGTCGGGATGAACCATGGTCGGGCGGCCGTTGAACCATTCCATGCGGCCGGAGACCACGACATGCTCGCCCTCCGGCATCGCCTTTTCGAGATAGGCGGCATGCGCATGGAAGAACGTCAGCGCGATCTCGCCGGTGTCGTCATGGGCGTAAACCCGGTACGGCACCGATCGGTTGCCGCGCGGCGGCGGCTGGTGGTGATCGATGCGCACTTCGAGGGTGACGATCGCGCCTTCGACCGAACCGGCGATGCCCGGCCGGTTGCGGCGGTCGATCACCGAATGCGGCAGCACGAACAGAAGATCGCCGGCACGTGCGGGGCGGCGGTCGCCGAGATCGGCCGGCACGATTTTCTCGATCAGGGCGCCGACCTTCGGCCCGACGCCGGCAAGCGAGGTGATCGGGACAAACATCGGATCGAGGAGGGAAGGTCTCACGGGTGAGAGACCACGCGATGTCGGCGCTCACCCCCCTCTGGCCTGCCGGCCATCTCCCCCTCAAGGGGGGAGATCGGCAGCTTTGCCGACAGCGTGCCTTCTACAGCATTGGAGATTTGCGAAAGCAGAAACAACATCCAATCTCCCCCCTTGAGGGGGAGATGTCCGGCAGGACAGAGGGGGGTCTTAGCGCCGACGGTGTCAGGAGTGTATGTCACACCGGGATGTTAGACACCCGCCGGACCGTTGCAAGGCTGACACCGCGCTCTATCCACGCTATATGCGCCGCTTCAGGCAAGGATGCTGGACAATGACCGGAACAAGACGATCAAGCGAGGGGCTCGACGCCCGCCGCCGCAAGCTTCTGTTTCGATCCTGGCATCGCGGCATGCGCGAAATGGACCTTATTCTCGGCAGTTTCGCAGACGCCGAGATCGGCGGCTTGACCGGCGACGAACTCGACCAATATGAGAGGCTCCTCGAAATTGCCGACACCGAATTCCTGCCCGTGATCACCGGCGAGCGGCCGATTCCGGCTGACATCGACTGTGCCGTCCTGCAAAAAATCCTGGCGTCGCGCCAGGCGATGACATTCTGAAATACGTGATTCCATGAGCCTGATCCCCACAATCGGCCTGCCGAAAGGCCGCGCCGGCCAGTTCATCGTCGACGGCGTCGCCGATGGTTACGAAGCCTTCGCGCTGGTGCAGGCCGCGCACGAGATCGCGCCCGACAAGCCGGTGCTGTTCGTGGCACGTGACGGCCAGCGCCTGCCTGCGATCGTCGAGGCGCTTTCCTTCGCCGCGCCTGGCCTGCCGGTGCTCGGACTGCCGGCCTGGGATTGTCTGCCCTATGACCGCGTTTCGCCCGGCTCGGATGCAGCCGCGCGGCGCCTGGACGCGCTCACCGCGATGATCGCGTTGGCAAAAAACCCGCACCGCGCCGTCATCCTGACCACCGCCAACGCGCTGCTGCAGCGCATTCCGCCGGCAAGCCTTGTCGAGGCGCAGACATTTCACGCCAAACCCGGCAACCAGATCGACATGAACGCACTGGCGTCGCGGCTGGAGATATCAGGCTTCGAGCGGGTGCCGACCGTGCGCGGCGTCGGCGAGTTCGCCGTGCGCGGCGGCATTCTGGACCTGTTGGCGCCGGGCTGGACGGAAGCGCTCAGGCTCGATTTCTTCGGCGATACGCTGGAATCGATCCGCGTCTTCGACGCCGCCACGCAGCGCACCACCGGCCAGCGCAAGTCGATGGCGCTGCAGGCGATGAGCGAAGTGGCGCTGACGCCGGAGACCATCAGCCGCTTCCGCCGCTCCTACATCGACGCTTTTGGCGCGCCCTCGCGTGACGATGGGCTCTATGCGGCGGTCAGCGAGGGACGGCGTTTTGCCGGCATGGAGCACTGGCTGCCGTTCTTCTACGAGCGGCTGGAGACGGTGTTCGACTATCTGCCGGACACGCCTGTCGTGTTCGATCATCTGGCGCATGAGGCGCTGGCGGAGCGCCATGCGCTGATCCTCGACCATTACGAGGCGCGCAGGAAGCAGGCCGACGGCGCGCTGAAGGACGCCGTCCCCTATAAGCCGGTGCCGCCCGACCTGCTTTATCTGTCGCCGGAAAACCTCATCGCCTCGCTTGGCCCGCGCGAGGCGATCGACTTCACGCCGTTCGACGCGCCCGACGCCGGCGCCAGGAAAATCTTCCATGCCGGGTCGCGGCACGGCCGCAGCTTCGTCGAGGAACGCGCCGACCCCAACGTCAACGTCTTCGACGTCGTTGTAAAACACATCGCCGACGAGCGCGCCGCCCGCCGTCGCGTCGTCGTCGCCGGCTGGACCGAAGGTTCGCTCGACCGGCTCGGCCAGATCCTGGCCGAGCATCATCTCGGCAACCTCGAGCCGGTGGCTACGCTGGCCGAGGCGGAAAAGCTCGAACCGGGGCAGGCGGGACTTGCCGTGCTGCCGCTCGAATCCGGCTTCGAGACCGAGAAACTGGTCGTCGTCGCCGAGCAGGACATTCTGGGCGACCGGCTCATCCGTCGCTCGAAGCGCAAGAAGCGCCCTTCCGATTTCATCGCCGAGGCCTCGGCTTTGTCCTCCGGCGACATCGTCGTCCATAGCGACCACGGTATTGGCCGCTTCATCGGGCTGCGCACCATCGAGGCGATCGGCGCACCGCATGATTGCCTCGAAATCCATTACGCCGGCGACGACCGGCTGTTCCTGCCGGTGGAGAACATCGAGCTTTTGTCGCGCTATGGCTCGGATTCGGCCGAAGCGACATTGGACAAGCTTGGCGGCGGCGCCTGGCAGTCCAGAAAAGCGCGGCTGAAGCGGCGGCTGCTCGACATGGCCGGGCAGTTGATCCGCATCGCCGCCGAGCGGCATATGCGCGCTGCCCCTTCGCTGGTGCCGGCAGACGGTCTCTATGACGAATTCGCCGCGCGGTTTCCCTATGAGGAGACCGACGACCAGCAGACGGCGATCGATTCGGTGATGGGCGACCTGGGCGCCGGCAAGCCGATGGATCGGCTGATCTGCGGCGATGTCGGCTTCGGCAAGACCGAGGTCGCACTTCGCGCCGCCTTCATTGCGGCGATGGAAGGCTTTCAGGTCGCGGTGGTGGTGCCGACGACGCTGTTGTCGCGCCAGCATTTCAAGACCTTCTCGCAGCGCTTCTCCGGCCTGCCGATCCGCGTCGCCCAGGCCTCGCGGCTGGTCGGCGCCAAGGAACTGGCAGAGGCCAAGAAAGGCATCGCCGACGGCACCGTCGACATCGTCATCGGCACTCACGCGCTGCTCGGCTCGTCGATCTCGTTCAAGAATCTCGGCCTGTTGATCATCGACGAGGAACAGCATTTTGGCGTCAAGCACAAGGAACGGCTGAAGGATCTGAAGAGCGATGTGCATGTGCTGACGCTGTCGGCAACGCCGATCCCGCGCACGCTGCAACTGGCATTGACCGGGGTGCGCGAACTGTCGCTGATCGCCACGCCGCCGGTCGACCGCCTGGCGGTGCGCACCTTCATCTCGCCCTTCGACCCGCTGGTCATCCGCGAGACCCTGCTGCGGGAACGCTACCGCGGCGGTCATTCCTTCTATGTCGTGCCGCGCATCAGCGATCTGGCGGAAATTCATGATTTCCTTCGTGAATCCGTACCCGAGCTAAAGGTGGCTGTCGCTCACGGCCAGATGCCGCCCGGCGAGCTCGACGACATCATGAACGCCTTCTACGACGGCCAGTACGATGTGCTGTTGTCGACGACCATCGTCGAATCCGGCCTCGATATCCCGACCGCCAACACGCTGATCGTGCATCGCGCCGACATGTTCGGCCTGTCGCAGCTCTACCAGCTGCGCGGCCGCGTCGGCCGCTCGAAGGTGCGCGCCTATGCGCTGTTCACGCTGCCGGCCAACCGCAAGCTGACCGATACCGCCGAGCGCCGGCTGAAGGTGCTGCAGTCGCTCGACACGCTCGGCGCCGGTTTCCAGCTCGCCAGCCACGATCTCGACATCCGCGGTGCCGGCAATCTTCTCGGCGAGGAGCAGTCCGGCCACATCAAGGAGGTCGGCTTCGAGCTCTACCAGCAAATGCTGGAGGAGGCCGTTGCCGAGGTCAAGGATTCCGGCGAGGTGCAGGATGGCGGCTGGTCGCCGCAGATCGCCGTCGGCACGGCGGTGATGATCCCCGAAAGCTATGTTCCGGACCTGCAGCTGCGGCTGGCGCTCTACCGCCGCCTCGGCGATCTCGAAAACACCGAGGAGATCGACGCTTTCGGCGCCGAGCTGATCGACCGCTTCGGACCGCTGCCGGAGGAAGTGAAGCATCTGCTGAAGATCGTCTTCATCAAGGCGCTGTGCCGCAAGGCCAATGTCGAAAAGCTCGATGCCGGACCAAAGGGCGTCGTCATCCATTTCCGCAAGCGCGAGTTTTCCAATCCTGTCGGTTTGGTCACGTTCATCGGCGAGCAGGGCTCGCTGGCCAAGATCCGGCCGGACCACAGCGTCGTTTTCGTCCGCGACTGGCCGACACCTGAAAAGCGGCTGGCCGGTTCAGCGGTCGTCATGACGCAGCTGGCAAGGCTGGTGGAGAAGGCGGCTTAGCGCGGCTCAGCCGGCTCCCCCTTCTCCCCTTGTGGGAGAAGGTGGCCGCGAAGCGGTCGGATGAGGGGTGTTCCAGCTTGGCAAAACCGCGCTCCGGCCAACACCCCTCATCCGTCTTGGCGCTGCCCGCCAATCCACCTTCTCCCACAAGGGGAGAAGGAAAGACAGGCGGCGAGCTTGCGCCGTTCGCCACCGCCGAAATTCCGGTCTAGAATAGGAAATCGGCTTCGTGTATGGAGCCGCGATCCCCATATTGGGGCGAAATGGCGGGCTATAACACCCGCTGGAAGGAATTTTGGGTGCAACGATGACGAAATGGTCGCCGAATTCGTGGAGAGCAAAGCCGATCCAGCAGGTTCCTGCCTATCCGGATCTTGCCGCGCTGAAGAACACGGAAGCCCAGCTCGCCACCTTTCCACCGCTGGTTTTTGCAGGTGAGGCACGCAAGCTGAAGAAGCAGCTTGCGACCGTTGCTGCCGGTGACGCATTCCTTCTGCAGGGCGGTGATTGCGCCGAGAGTTTCGCCGAGCATGGCGCGGACAACATCCGCGACTTCTTCCGTGTCTTCCTGCAGATGTCCGTGGTGCTGACCTTCGCCGGCGCGCAGCCGGTGGTGAAGGTCGGCCGTGTTGCCGGCCAGTTCGCCAAGCCGCGCTCGTCCGACAACGAGACCAAGGGCGGCGTGACGCTGCCCAGCTATCGCGGCGACATCATCAACGGCATCGAATTCGACGCCAAGTCGCGCATTCCCGATCCCGCGCGCCAGGAGATGGCCTACCGCCAGTCGGCGGCGACGCTCAACCTGTTGCGCGCGTTTGCGCAGGGCGGCTACGCCAGCCTGGAGAACGTGCATCAATGGATGCTGGGCTTCGTGTCCGACAGCCCGCAGGGCGAGAAATACGAGTCGCTCGCCAACCGCATCACCGAGACGATGGACTTCATGAAGGCTGTCGGCATCACCTCGGAGACCAATTACGCGCTGCGCGAGACCGACTTCTACACCAGCCACGAGGCGCTGCTGCTCGGCTACGAGGAGGCGCTGACCCGCGTCGATTCGACCTCCGGCGACTGGTATGCAACCTCCGGCCACATGATCTGGATCGGCGATCGCACCCGCCAGCCCGACCATGCCCATGTCGAATACTGCCGTGGCATCAAGAACCCGCTGGGCCTGAAATGCGGCCCGTCGCTGACGCCGGACGGGTTGCTGCAGCTCATCGACCTGCTCAACCCGGAAAACGAGCCCGGCCGGCTGACGCTGATCGCGCGCTTCGGCTCCGACAAGGTCGCCGAGCATCTGCCGAAGCTGGTGCGCGCGGTGCAGAAGGAAGGCCGCAGCGTGGTGTGGTCGTCGGACCCGATGCATGGCAACACGATCGAGGCCGCCGGCTACAAGACACGGCCATTCGACCGCATCCTGAAGGAAGTGCAGAGCTTCTTCGAGGTGCATCGTGCCGAAGGGACGCATCCGGGCGGCATCCATATCGAGATGACCGGCAAGAACGTCACCGAATGCACCGGTGGCGCCCGCGCCATCACCGCCGAGGAATTGCAGGACCGCTACCACACCCATTGCGACCCGCGCCTCAACGCCGACCAGGCGATCGAACTGGCGTTCCTGGTCTCGGACCTGCTCAAGAAAAGCCACCCGGTCCAGCACAAGCAGGCCGTCAACGGCTGATTCAGTCGCCATCGATTAAGAGGCGCCGGAGAAAGCCCCAGCCCCTGAGGAACCCGGACCACTGGACGGCTCATCACCGTCGGGTATCTTCGGGCTACCCGCCTTGGGCAATGCAATCGTGCATTTTCGTGCGAGGACATAAACGGAGGCGCTGGCGGCAAGCCGTACTTCTGACCTTGAAGCCGCTCGGTAAGGAAAGCCTTACCCAGGGCGTGACGCTGCTGCGTTACGCACTCGCCGGTCAGCGCCCGCGCTCCCAGCGCAGTCCGTTGAGCCGGGGATCGGCGGCAAACGCCGTCCTGGAAAACTCGATCCGGTTTTGCGGGAACTCGCAGATCGCCTGCACGCCGAAGGCGCCCAGCCTGATGCGCCAGGTGTGGGGTTCCAGCGGTTTCGGCTTGGCAAAGCCGCTGCATGCCAGCAGCGCCACGTTAGCGCCTTTCGGGTCGCGCACGGAGCGATAGCGGATCGCCTCCAGCCCGGCTTCGCGCGCGACATCGGCAATATTCTGGCAGGCCGCATAGTCGGTCGGGTGCGTCCACGCCGCCGCGTCGCGGTCGAGCGGCGGCCGCGTCAGGTCGATCACATTTGTGCTGCGTATCGCTGCGGCGAAGGCGGTGTATTCGGCGGCGTCGCGCGGCCACGGCGTAGCCGGTGATTCGGCGAAGAACAGCAGGCGGTAAAAAGCCATCTCAGAGACGGCGGTCATAATGGTTTCCGCCGCATAGTAGACGCCCTTGGTCCTGCCGGCGCGGCGGAAGCGCGAACCGTGCGGGTAGATCGAGCCGTAGCGGAAGGGCGTTGCCAGGAGATAATGCAGATGCCGGCATTCCAAGGGGATTTGCGGCTTGGTTTCCTCGATCAGGTCTTCGAGGAGGGCCTGCTCGTCGAGCGTGTCAACGACTTTCAATGTCGAGACGCGGTGCTGCGCCTCGACCATGCGCCAGTATTTGCCGTCGAGCCCATCCTTGCCATCGAGCCCATGCTTGCCACCTCGTTTGGCGGCTTCAGACGAGAGCGCGTCGGGAGTCCAGATAGGCGATGACATCGATAAGCCCTGATATCGTCACGATTTTTTCGAGCGGGGTGCCATCGAAGGCCGTGTTGGCATTCTTCAGCCACGTCCGGGCGACGGTCTCGTCGCCGCCGACAATGGCGTCGAGCGAGCGGAACAGGCGGACGAACAGCACGGCCAGCTCGAACGGCTTGGTTCCACGCTCCAGCAGGAATTCCTGCCTGCGCATGCGCGAAACCGTGGCTTCCGAAACCCCGATGATGGAGGCCAGCATCCTGGCGGTAATGTCCAGCAGGTCGGCGGCGCGCAGCGTCGCCTTGGTCAGCACTACATTTTCGGCCGTGTTGGCGGCGAGATTGGGTTGCATTGTCGGCAGCGTCTCCTTTCTGATGAAAATATAGCCCATAAAAATTCATATGGAAAGATATTGCTTTAACAATTGCCGGACCGTCGAGAGGCTGTAGGCGCGGCCTGCCGCTTTGTCCAAACCGTGCTGTGCGGAACACGCCCGTCGAATGTCGCATTCGCTTGAGCACGGCCGCTGCAAAACTGGAATCCTGGCCAGGGACGCCGAGGATCACGGCAGCGTCGGGAGGCCCGAGATGGACAACACACATAGCGGCTCTTGCCTGTGCGGGGCTGTGCGGTTCAAGACGCGAGGGGCCTTGCGCGGCGTCATCTACTGCCACTGCTCGCAATGCCGGAAGCAGAGCGGGCATTTCTACGCTGCAACCAATGTTGCCAACGCAGACATCACGATTTTGGGCGCGGAAAGCATCACCTGGTACGAAGCATCTTCGTTTGCCAGGCGCGGTTTCTGCAAGACATGCGGCTCGTTGCTGTTCTGGAAGCCGCAGGATGATGAATATGTTTCGGTTCTCGCCGGACTGTTCGACAAGCCCACCGGACTTCAGGGCCAATGCCACATATTCGTCGGCGACAAGGGCGACTACTACATGATCGACGATGGGCTGCCGCAGTTCGAAAAGTCGACGCCGTCGATCAAGGTCGCCGATGAGTGACAAGCTCGCCGGCAAATGATTTTTGCAGCCATCGCCTTATTCCCTTGATCCGGCCATTGCGCTATCCCCTGCCGGTGGTTCGGAAAGGTTTGGCATGCAGCGGCTGATCGATGCTTTCTTCAATTCAGTGCGGGCATTTCGCAAATTGGCTTCCAGCGAAAAAGCCTTCCAGCAGGAACTAATGCTGCTCGTGCTGGCGCTGCCGGTCGGCTGGTTTGTTTCGGTGTCGTGGCGCGGCTATGCGCTGCTGATCGGCGCGGTGCTGCTGCTGATCATGGTCGAAGTGCTGAACACCGGCATCGAGGCCGCATGCGATGCGTTCAGCCGGGAGTTCAACGTCGATATCCAACTCGCCAAGGACTGCGGTTCGCTGGCGGTGCTGATTTCGGTGGTGATCGTTGCCGGCGTCTGGGGCATCGCCATCATCGAGCGAATCGTCGGGCTACCGGTCTAGCCATCAAATCCCTACATGCCGGTCATCACAACCTGATCCCATGATTTGTTCCGAAAACCGGTATCCACTTTCCGGGATCATGGTCTGAGGAGACCGACATGACCGCCGATTCCCTGCTGCTCGAACGCGCAGGCCTGCCGGACGATTTGCGCTGGCTGGCTGAAAAATACCCGCGCGAGGTCTGGCAGTGCCACGCCAATATCCATGGCATCGCCAACATGTGGCTGCAGCGGCACGACATGTTCCGCGAGCTCGGCGGCATGCTGACCAACGGCATTGGCGACTATCGCGAGGGCAGGCTGACGGCGCGGGAGTTCGCGCGCTGGTTCGCGCCGCGCCTCAACCATTTTCTCGGTCATCTCGATGGCCACCATAATCTCGAGGATATCCATTATTTTCCGGTCTTCGCCAAGGCCGAGACCCGGCTGAAGCGCGGCTTCGAGATTCTCGATGCCGATCATCATACGATCCATGAAGGGCTGGAGCGCAATGCCGAGGCGGCAAACGCTTTCATCCGCACGCTAAGCGAGAGCGAGGACAAGCAGCGCTTTGCCGCCGATGCCTATGCCGACGAGAACAGCCGGCTGATCGCCATGCTGACCCGGCATCTTGCCGACGAGGAAGACCTGATCATCCCGCTGATCCTTGATCGCGGCGACCGGGCGCTCGGCATCGACTGATCCTCACGTCTCCTTGCTGCGCTCCTTCTTGGCAATGGTGTGAGCGATGAACCAGGCGAGGATCGCTGCTGCCAGGCCAATCGCCAGGGCGATCAACAATCGCTCGTGACGGACCAACGCCTGGCCGACGATGCGCTCCGCGCCCAGCCCGAACACATAGCCGATGGTGGTGAACAATCCGGCCCAGACCATCGATGAAATGGCGTTGAGAATGACAAAGCGCGTCACGGCCATGCCGGACAATCCGGCCGCGATGCCGCCGACAAGGCGCAGGCCATAGATAAAGCGGTTCGTCAGCACGAAAATGTCGGGATGGGTGGAGACAAGACGATAGGCGTGGCTGAAACCCGGGCGGCCCTTCAGTTTGACCACGAATGGATGGTCGGCGAAGCTTCGTCCGAGGATAAAGAAACAGCTGTCGCCGGCAAAGGCGCCGATGCCGGCCGCCAGGAACGCCTGCCACAGGACGAAAACATGCTGATGCGCGAAAAAACCGCCGAGGAGGGCGGCACTTTCGCCCTCGGCGACACAGCCTAGGAAGACGGCAATCAGCCCATATTGCTCGATGAGATTGTGGATGGCATCCGTCATGAAGGCGTCCGCTGCTTCGACAGTATCTCGTCGATCCGCTTCACCTGTTCGGCCAGCTGCGCGATCTCGTCGCGCATGCCAACGATCTGGCTGTGGCGCAGTTCGTCCAGCTTCTCATGCAGCGCCATGATCTCGATCTCGGCCTTGAGATTGACCTCGTAGTCGTGGGCGGCGTCGATGCGGTCGCGCTCGGCCTGGCGGTTCTGCGCCATCATGATCACCGGCGCCTGCAGCGCAGCGACCATCGACAGGATAAGGTTGAGGAAGATGAAGGGATAGGGATCGAAGGCGTCGCGCGACAAAAGCCAGGCATTGCCTGACGTCCACAGGATCAGGAAGGCGATGAAGACCAGGATGAAGGACCACGAACCGCCGATCCGGGCCATGGTATCGGCGAGGCGGTCGCCAAACGTCTGGTGAAAAGCGACGGCCTTGTTGGTGTCCTTCGCGATCGTGGTGCGTTCGAGCGTGCTTTGCAGCACCTGGCTCTCGACCTGGCTTAGGCCATCCGGCCTTCGCCGCAGCCAGCGGTTTGCCAAATCTTCGATCGTCTTGTTCATTGTCGCCTCCGTCGTCAGCGTCCGCATAGACCTAGAGGCTGCCGGTTCGCGCGGGAAGTGGTAGATTGACGCGACAGGGTGAGGAAACAATGATGGATTTTCAGAAAATCCGCGCCCGCGCGGCCAGACGCAAGGGCGGGGAATCGGTGCTGGCATCGCTGCTGGGGCCGATGCCCGACAATGCCGCGGTGGCTGACATTTCCGATGACCGCATCCTGTCGACGATGGCCGAGCGTGTTTTCGCCGCCGGTTTCGTCTGGCGCGTCATCGAGCAGAAATGGCCGGGTTTCGAACAAGCGTTTCTCGGCTTCGAGCCGAAGCGGCTGTTGTTCCAGCCTGACGATTTCTGGCACGAGCTGACGGCCGACGAGCGCATCGTGCGCAATCCGCAGAAGATCAAGGCGGTTCGCGACAACGCGGCTTTCGTCGAGCTTGTGTCGAAGGAGCACGGCGGCTTTGGCAGGTTCCTCGCCGACTGGCCAGAAGACGACCAGGTTGGACTGATGGCCTATCTCGGCAAGCATGGCAGCCGGCTCGGCGGCAATACCGGCCAGTATTTTTTGAGGTGGCTGGAGTGGGACGCCCTCATCATCTCAGGCGACATGGCGGCCGCACTGCGCGACGCCGGCCTGGACATCGCCGAACACCCGACCTCGAAGCGCGATCTCGACAAGATCCAGAACCAGATCAATGCCTGGGCGGCGGACACCGGGCTGCCGCGCCGGCATATTTCGCGCATCCTGGCGATGTCGATCGGCGAAAACCATTCGCCGCAGGCATTGCGCGAATATATGGGCGAATAGGACGCGATCGGTATCCGGCGGTCCGATCGGTCTTACGAATGACATGTGTCATACGGTCTGACACGAATGACCTAGGTCATTCGGTCTGGGGTGGTCCAAGCAAACGCCATTGCCCGGCCAATTCTGTCGCGCTAAGTCAGCAGGCATGACCGACAAGACCGCTTCCGACATATTGCGCATCGCCGTCGCCCAGCTCAATCCAACGGTTGGCGATGTCGCCGGCAATCTCGCCAAGGCGCGCGAGGCGAGGGCGGATGCCGCTCGCCAGGGCGCAGACATCGTGCTGTTCACCGAGCTTTTCCTTGCTGGGTATCCGCCCGAAGACCTGGTGCTGAAACCGGCGTTCCTGAAGGCCTGCGAGCGGGCGGCGCAGGATTTCGCTGGCGACACTGCCGATGGCGGGCCGGGCGTCATCATCGGCACGCCGCTGAAGCGCAAGAGCGGCACGCACAATTCGATCATCTTTGCCGATGGCGGCAAGATCCTTGCCGAGCGCTACAAGCTCGATCTGCCGAACTACGGCGAATTCGATGAGAAGCGCGTCTTCCAGGCCGGCCCTGAAATCCAGGGGCCGGTCAATTTCCGCGGCGTGCGCCTGGGGATTCCGATCTGCGAAGATATTTGGGGCGATGTCGGCGTCTGCGAGACGCTGGCCGAAAGCGGTGCTGAAATCCTGCTGGTGCCGAACGGCTCGCCCTATTATCGCGGCAAGGTTGATGTTCGCCACCAGATTGTCATCCGCCAGGTCATCGAATGCGGATTGCCGATCATCTATGCCAACCAGCTTGGCGGCCAGGACGAGCTGATCTTCGACGGCGCGTCGTTTGCCATCGGCGCCGACAAGACGCTGGCCTTCCAGATGAGCCAGTTCGAGGAAACGGTCAACGTCACCACCTGGAAACGCAACCGCGCCGCCGCAGGCGCGCAAAATAGAAATAACGCCGCCGCAGGCGCGCAAAATAGAAATAACGCCGCCGCAGGCGCGCAACTTGGAAATGGTCCTGATGGCTGGGTCTGCTCCGAAGGACCGATGTCGAAAATCCCGGAAAAGGAGGAGGCCGATTACCGCGCCTGCATGCTGGGCCTGCGCGACTACGTCAACAAGAACGGTTTCAGGAATGTCGTGCTCGGGCTTTCCGGCGGCATCGATTCGGCGATCTGCGCCGCACTTGCCGTCGATGCGCTCGGCGAGGAGCGGCTGCGCGCCGTGATGATGCCCTACCGCTACACTTCTAAGGACTCGCTCAAAGACGCCGAGGATTGCGCCCGCGCGCTCGGCTGCCGTTACGACATCGTGCCGATCTTCGAGCCGGTCGAGGGATTCCTGCATACGCTGACGCAGCTTTTCGAGGGAACAAAGGAAGGCATCACCGAAGAAAACCTGCAGAGCCGCGCGCGCGGCACCATTTTGATGGCGATCTCCAACAAGTTCGGCTCGATGGTGGTCACCACCGGCAACAAGAGCGAGATGTCGGTCGGCTACGCCACGCTCTACGGCGACATGAATGGCGGCTTCAACCCGATAAAAGACCTCTACAAGATGCAGGTCTATGCGCTGGCGCGCTGGCGCAATACGCATGTGCCGCCGGGTGCGCTGGGCCCATCCGGCGAGGTGATCCCGAACAACATCATCGACAAGGCGCCGTCGGCGGAACTGCGCGAGAACCAGACGGATCAGGATTCGCTGCCGCCCTATCCGGTGCTGGACGACATATTGGAGTGTCTGGTCGAGAACGAGATGGGTGTCGACGAAATCGTCACCCGCGGCCACGACCGGGCAACGGTGACGCGCATCGAGCACCTGCTCTACATTGCCGAATACAAGCGCCGGCAGGCAGCGCCGGGCGTGAAGATCACCAAAAAGAATTTCGGCCGCGACCGCCGTTATCCCATCACCAACCGGTTCAGGGACGGCGGATAGATCGCCGTTTTTTGCTCCTGTGAAAATGGCTGCCGCGAGGAAGTGCACAACCCGCGATTGTTGCAAAATCGCCTCACCAGTTGGACCAGATGCGCTTTCGGCAACCTGCTGGCTTGGCGCGGCGTAGACGCGTCTCTATAACGGCGTCTCCGCGATCCCTACGCATCGGCCTGAAAATCGGAATCGATTTTCAGAAAGCACGATGCGCAGATTCAAGAAGTTAGAGCGTACTTCGTGCGTCCGAATGGACGCACGTCGCTCTAATGGGAGGACCGAATGCCAGGATTTGACATCGTTATGCGAGGCCGCGAAGCCTAGGTCTCAGAGGGGCGCGCCGGAAGGTTTTTCAGCTTCACGGCCAGGCAATCTGACAGCAGGCATTCAACGATGCCGGTCGCCGCCCGTATTCGGGCGAGCCGCCAATATGCCGAACCTCCCGCATTCCTGGGCACTAATTCGCCCAACGCGGTTTTCTCAACTTCGACCTTACCGGGACCGGGCTCGTTTGCGCCCGAATGACATCATGGCTCGTTTTCAGATCGATTTGCGCGCCGGCGCCTTTCGCAGCGTCCTTGGCTTCACGCTCAGTCATTGGCGGCGCCAGCCGTGGCGGCTTTCGCTCATCATGGGGACATTCCTGCTGTCGACCTTGGCCGACGTGCTGACGCCGCTCTATTCCGGCCGGCTGGTCGACGCCGTCGCCAGCAGTGCTGCGGCCGACGATGTCGCCTGGGACGCGGCGATGGCGGCCTTTTCGATGCTGGTGGCGCTGGCGCTCACCGGTGTCGTGCTGCGCAACCTCGCCTTCATGGCCATCGTCGAATTGACCCTGAAGATGATGGCGGATATCGCCGCCGACGCCTTCCACCGGGTCCAGCGTTTCTCCACCGACTGGCCCGCCAACAGCTTCGCCGGATCGACCGTGCGCAAGATAACCCGTGGCATGTGGGCGCTCGACCTGCTCAACGACACCATCCTGATCGCGCTGCTGCCGTCCGTCGTCATGCTCGTCGGCTCGACGCTGCTGCTCGGCTGGTTCTGGCCGCTGATGGGTGCTGTCGTCGCCGCAGGCTCGGTGCTGTTCATCGCGGTGACGGCGCTGCTGTCGCTTGGCTATGTCGCGCCCGCGGCAAGGCTTGCCAATGCTTGGGACACGCGCCTTGGCGGCTCTCTGGCCGATGCGGTGAGCTGCAACGCCGTGGTCAAGGGCTTTGGCGCCGAGGAACGCGAGGAAACACGCCTCGCCAAGGTCGTCGCCAGATGGCGCGCCCGCACGCGCCGCACCTGGGTGCGCGGCACCATCAACGGCACCACGCAAGGATCGATGCTGCTGCTTCTGCGAACAGCGGTGATCGGATTTTCGCTGCTTTTGTGGGCGTGGGGGCAGGCGAGCGCCGGCGATGTCACCTTCGTGCTGACCTCGTTCTTCGTGCTGCAAGGCTATCTGCGCGATATCGGCACGCACATCCGCAATTTGCAGCGCTCGATCAACGACATGGAGGAACTGGTCGACTTCCAGTTCGAGCCGCTCGGCATCGAGGATGTGCCCGGCGCCAGGCCGATCCGCATCACCGACGGCCGCATCAGCTTCGACAACGTCACCTTCCATTATGGCAGCCACCGACTGCCGCTGTATTGCGACTTTTCGGTGGACATCGCGCCGGGCGAGCGCGTCGGGCTGGTCGGCCATTCGGGTTCGGGCAAGACGACCTTCGTCAAGCTGATCCAGCGGCTTTACGACGTGAACGCGGGAACGATCCTGATCGACGGCCAGGATATTTCCGGGGTGGCGCAGGCGTCGCTGCGCGGGCAGATCGCTATCGTCCAGCAGGAGCCGATCCTGTTCCACCGGTCGCTGGCCGAAAACATCGCCTATGCCCGGCCGAGCGCGACGCAGGCTGAGATTGAGCGTGCCGCACGGCTGGCAAGCGCGCACGACTCCATCATCGATCTGCCGAAAGGCTATGGCACGCTGGTCGGCGAGCGCGGCGTGAAACTATCGGGCGGCGAGCGCCAGCGGGTGGCGATCGCGAGGGCTTTCCTCGCCGATGCGCGGATCCTCATTCTGGACGAGGCGACGTCGAGCCTCGATTCGGAATCGGAGGTGCTGATCCAGCAGGCGATGGAGCGGTTGATGGTCGGCCGCACGACGCTGGTCATCGCGCACCGGCTTTCGACGGTGCGAGCGCTTGACAGGCTTCTGGTGTTCGATCGCGGCCGCATCGTCGAGGAGGGCTCGCATGATCAGCTGATCCGGCTGCAAGGCGGCATCTACCGCCGGCTGTTCGAGCGCCAGGCGCTCGAATTGACCAAGGGGCTGGCGATCTGACGACTTGCAGCGCCGCGCGCGTCCAACAACTTTGAATCTGCGCATCGTGCTTTCCGCAAATCGGTTCCGATTTTCGGGCCGATGCGTTAGAGCGACGTGCGTCCACTTGGACGCACAAAGTACGCTCTAACAACTTTGAATCTGCGCATCGTGCTTTCCGAAGATCGGTTCCGATTTTCGGGCCGATGCGCTAAACGCGCGGCGCTGCCGCCTTTTCATCGCCTTCGTCATGTCTTATGTCTGCGGCCAAGCGCGGGGGCGTGTCTTGTCAACAGCAAAACCATCCGGTACGCCCCATTCATGACAGTTACCGTCCGTTTCGCCCCATCACCCACCGGCCGCATTCATATCGGCAATGCGCGCACTGCGCTGTTCAACTGGCTGTTCGCCATGAACAACAAGGGCCGCTTCATCCAGCGCTTCGACGACACCGACGTCGCACGCTCGACGCAGGAATTCTCCGACGCCATCCTCTACGACCTGCATTGGCTTGGCATCTTTCCCGACGCCACGGAATACCAGTCACGGCGCTTCGAGATCTACGATGCGGCGGTGGAGAAATTAAAGGCGGCGCGCCTTCTCTATGCCTGCTACGAAACACCGGAAGAGCTTGATCTCAGGCGCAAGGTGCGCCGCACACGCGGCCTGCCGCCGGTCTACGGCCGCGAGGCGCTGACGCTGACGGCCGAGCAGGTCGCCGAATACCAAGCCGATGGCCGCCGGCCGCATTGGCGCTTTCTGCTGCCCAATTTCACCAGCGATCCGCTGCAGCCGGAGCGCACTGAAATCCACTGGAACGATCTGGTGCGCGGCGAGGAAACCGTCGACCTAGCCTCGCTTTCCGACCCGGTTCTCATGCGCGAGGACGGCACCTATCTCTATACTCTGCCTTCGGTGGTCGACGACATCGAGATGGGGATCAGCCATGTCATCCGCGGCGACGACCACGTCACCAATACCGGCGTGCAGTTGGCCTTGTTCCAGGCGCTGGGTGCCGAGCCGCCGGTGTTCGGCCACCACAATCTGTTGACCACCGCATCGGGCGAGGGCCTGTCGAAGCGGAGCGGCGGGCTGTCCATCGAAAGCCTGCGCGAGACCGGCATCGAGCCGATGGCGGTCGCCTCGCTGGCGGTGCTCGTCGGCACCTCGGAAAACGTCGCCGCCGTGCAGACGATGGCTGAGCTTGCCGAGCGATTCGATCCGGCGGCGACATCGAAATCCCCGGCCAAATTCGATCCGGACGAGCTTTTCGTGCTCAATCGCACGCTGCTGCACCATATGCCGTTTTCCGAGGCGCGCGACCGGCTGATCGTGCTCGGCATTTCCGGCGAACAGGCGGAGCCGTTCTGGCTGGCGGTGCGCGGCAATCTCGACAGGTTGGCCGACGCCGCAATCTGGTGGCGCACACTTCGCGACGGCCCGCAGGAGCAGCCGGACTTTTCCGACCCCGACCGCGAGTTCCTTCGCCAGGCGTTCGACCTTTTGCCGGAAGACCCCTGGAACGGGTCGGTCTGGAACGAGTGGACCGGCAGGATCAGGGAAGCAACCGGCCGCAAGGGCAAAGCGCTGTTCACGCCGCTCAGGCTGGCGCTTACGGGCCAGCCCTCGGGACCCGAGCTTGCAGATCTGTTGCCGCTGCTGGGTCGGGAAGGAACGTTGGCCCGACGACCCTGACCTTGCGCTGTTCCGGCGGCGGCAAGGTCGTCGGCGAGGGTTTTGCGGCACGGGGCTCGATGGCTTCGAGCCGGCCTTCGCCATTGGCCAAACTCGCGGGGTCGGCGGGGTCAGGCTGTTCCGGGCCTGGCGGGTTGCCGGCAATGATCTCGAAATTTCGCGCGGCGTTGCAGCCGCAGGCCGGCGGACGCGCGGGCTGCTTGTAGAGATAGGCGGTCGGCAGCTCGCTGTAGGGCCTGCCGGTTACCGAAGACGTCATGCCGCCCGAGTCGTCGCCAAAGCCGCGCGCATAAAACACCTGCATCTCGGTGCCGGGGCAACTCGAATCGCAGTTCTTCTGGTCGCGCTCGAAATCGCCCAGCGAGGCGGCGTTCGACATCGGGAAGAAATAGCCGTCGCAGGTGCGCACGCACATGGTGCGGAATTCGCCGTGCGGCTGGCCCATGTCGTCGCCATTATCGAGCATAGTGCGGATGTCGCGCGGACCCATGGCTTGATCGGGCTCTTCAGGCCGGTCGGACGCGCCGGGTCCAATTGCGTCGCTGCCCAAAAGCTGGTCGAGCAAGTTTTTCTCGCCGGTTCCACGGCTGGCGTCGCGGCCCGGTGCCGGCTTTGGCGGCGCCGCATCATCGCGGCAGCCATTGGCGTCGAGCGAAGCCAATATGCGTGCGCGATTGCGGTGCGAGCCGTCGCCGGCGAGTTCAGCGCGCGTGGCTTGCAAGCCGTCGAGATTGGCTGCCATGCGATCGATGGTGGCGTCGAGTGTGGCGCATGCGTTGGCGTTGCGGCGCGACAGCGAAAAGCCGCAGCCGGCGCGGCTGGATTGGCTGACGGCCTTTGAAATCTGCTGGCGCTGCCGCACGATTGCATCGTCATATTTCCTGAGCAGGGCTGGCTTGGTGCCGCCACCGCGCGAAGCGGCCGCGAGATCGGCTTCCAGCTGCCGGCAAACACCGGAGGCGGCCTGCAGTTCGGTGGCGGCAAAGGCTGATAGCGCCAGGGCACCGAGCAGCGCTGCGGCACGCGTCAGTTTTAGCGGTTTCTCGCCCCGGGCGTTGGTGCTGCCCCTCACCTGCCTGCCGGCATCCTCTCCCCGTATAGGGACGGGGAGAGGGGACNGGGCGTTGGTGCTGCCCCTCACCTGCCTGCCGGCATCCTCTCCCCGTATAGGGACGGGGAGAGGGGCGCTTTTGTCACCGGTTTCGCCAATCACCAGCGTCGCAGTAAGGGAGCCGAGACTGCGGCCAGCCCCCTTCTCCCCGTTACCATACGGGGAGAAGTACCCGGTCCACCCTCCGCAGCTGCAGCGCAGCTGCTGCGGAGGACGGGCAGGGCGATGAGGGGCGGCGCCGCCTTTGACAGTTGATGCGGCGGCATGCGTCAGCTTCCACCTCGCGCCCATCCGGAACTCCGCTTGCCTCGTCGGTTGCGAAGGTTACCGCGTCTGCGGTTAACTGTTCATTTATCTTACCTCGAAAGGCCGGCTTCGCCCAGAGTTACGACCGCCTGCGCCTTGTGGGCCGCTTCGACCACCGCGAGCGCCGTCATGTTGACGACGCCGCGTGACGTCACCGACGGCGTCAATATATGCGCCGGCCTGTCGGTGCCGAGCAGGATCGGGCCGACATGCAGCGCGTCCATCATCGCGCGCAGCGCAGTGAGCGTGATGTTGGCCGAATCGAGATTGGGGAAGACCAGCAGATTGGCTTCGCCCTTCAGCCGCGAATGCGGATAGACCCGCTGGCGCAGCGGCTCCGACAGAGCCGAGTCGGCATGCATCTCGCCGTCGCATTGCAGGTCCGGCGCGATGCGCGCCAGGATCGCCGCTGCCTGCCGCATCTTGAGCGCGCTTGGCGAATCGCGCGAGCCGAAATCCGAATGCGACAGCAGGGCGGCCTTTGGCTCGATGCCGAAGCGCTGGATTTCCTCGGCCGCCAGCACCGTCATCTCGGCGATCTCCTCGGCGGTCGGATCGACGGTGACATGGGTGTCGGTGAGGAAAATGATGCCGCGCTGCGAGATCAGCATCGAAAGCGTCGACAGGTCGTGATCCTTGATGCCGGCGCGCGGGCCGATGATCAGGGTGACATTGCGCAAATGCCGCTCGAACCGTCCTTCCAGGCCGCAGACCATGGCGTCGGCGTCGCCACGCTTGAGGGCAAGTGCGGCGATCACCGTGTTGTCGGTGCGCACCATGGTGCGCGCGGCCTCCGTCGTCACGCCACGCCGGCCGGCGAGCTCGATCAAAAGGTCGACATAGTGGCGATAACGCGGATCGTCCTCGGGATTGATCAGGCCGAAATCGACGCCCGGCTTGATGCGCAGCCCGTAGCGTTTCAGCCTGACTTCGATGACATGCGGACGGCCGATCAGGATCGGCTCGGCGATGCCTTCCTCCAGCACTACCTGGGCGGCGCGCAGCACGCGCTCGTCCTCGCCGTCGGCATAGATGACGCGCTTGGCGCTCGACGTCTTGGCCATCGTGAACACCGGCTTCATGACCAGGCCGGAGCGGAAGACGAAGCGGTTGAGCGTGTCGATATAGGCGGCAAAATCGGTGATCGGCCGTGTCGCGACGCCGGTGTCGCAGGCTGCCCTGGCCACCGCCGGCGCGATGCGCAGGATCAGCCTGGGATCGAACGGCGAGGGGATCAGGAAATCGGGCCCGAAGATCGGCGTTTCGCCGGAATAGGCGCGGGCGGCGACGTCAGACGGTTCCTCGCGGGCCAGGGCTGCGATCGCCCGCACCGCAGCCATCTTCATCTCTTCGTTGATGGCGCTGGCGCCGCAGTCCAGGGCGCCACGGAAAATGTAAGGAAAGCAGAGTACGTTGTTGACCTGGTTGGGAAAATCGGAACGGCCAGTGCAGATCATCGCGTCGGGTCGCGCCGCCCGCGCCGCTTCCGGCATGATCTCGGGGTTGGGGTTGGCCAAGGCCAGGATCAGTGGTTTTGGCGCCATGTGCTGGAGCAATTCCGGTTTCAGCACGCCGGCGGCCGAAAGGCCCAGGAACACGTCGGCGCCCGGCAGCACATCGGCCAGCGTGCGCGCCTCGGTGTCCTTCACATAGGGGTCCTTCCAGCGGTCCATTTCGTCGACGCGGCCCTTGTAGGCGATGCCGAAACGGTCGGTGACCCAGATGTTTTCGATGCGCGCGCCGAGCAAAACCAGCAAGTTGAGGCAGGCGAGGGCCGCTGCCCCGGCGCCGGAGGTGACGATCTTGATGTCGGAGATCGTCTTGCCGGCAAATTCCAGCCCGTTGAGCACGGCGGCGGCGACGATGATCGCAGTGCCGTGCTGATCGTCGTGGAAGACCGGTATGGCCATGCGGGCCTTCAGCCGTTCCTCGACCTCAAAACATTCGGGCGCCTTGATGTCCTCGAGGTTGATGCCGCCGAAGGTCGGCTCCAGCGCCGAGATCGTCTCGACCATCCGCTCGATGTCAGGCGCGTCGATCTCGATGTCGAAGACGTCGATGCCGGCGAATTTCTTGAACAGCACCGCCTTGCCTTCCATCACCGGCTTGGAGGCCAGCGGGCCGATATTGCCCAAGCCGAGCACCGCCGTACCGTTGGAGACGACACCAACCAGATTGGCGCGCGCCGTGTAGTCGGCGGCGGCTGCCGGATTGTCGCGGATTTCCAGACAGGGCGCCGCGACGCCCGGCGAATAGGCAAGCGCCAGATCGCGCTGGTTGCCGAGCGGTTTTGTTGCCTGGATTTCAAGCTTTCCAGGGCGTGGATGCTTGTGGAAATAGAGTGCGGCTTCGTCGAGGTCCGACCGGGCTGCTTTTTTGTTTTCGCCTTGCATGCCGGCCGCTCCTCAGTCCAGTCCGTTTGCTGTTTTGAGTCTCTTAGCATGCAGCCGAGGCTTTTCGAGAGGTGATATGTCGCAAAGTGCGGCCTTTGGCTTCGCATAGCGTCCCGCTGCGTGGTCCCATCGAAATGCTGGACGCGGGGCGGCGCGCTGCGGCGAGCTACGCCGACATCCCAGTTTGAATGTCTGCAACGGGTGGAAAACGACCTTCACGCGCGAGCCGCATCGAATACGAGCGCGCTTCTGTTCGCTTGGGCGGAGGAGAAAATTCTACGTCTTGACCGACGTGCCGAGTTTTCACACGCCCTCGGTCGTGAACTGCCGGAGCCGACATCACCCCGCGGCCCAACAATGTCAGCGCTAAATCTTTTCGATGAGGGTGACGACTGGCAGGCTCTCGAAATGCTTGTCGCAAGTCAGGAGCGTCGCGTCATGCGCCCGAGCGGTCGCGAAAATGATCGCATCTGCGGTCGCCAATTTGTGCTTCCGGCAGGCTTCGGCGGCCGCTAGGGCGATTTCCGTGTCAAGCGGGACCACCGTACAGACCTGCGTAAAGGCGATGGTCTGATCGGCTTTGTCTTCGCCTACTTCGCGAGTGAGCCATTTTGCGAGTTCCAACTGCACAATGGTCGGAACGAGCCAGTCGGCTCGCTCGGGCAGATGCTCTGCCACCTGCTCTCCAGTCGGAGAGCCTATCAGCCATTCGATCCAAGCCGAGGTATCGACGAGCACCATCAGAAACGGTCCGACCGGTCGCGATATTCCGTCGCCGAAGCGCCCTTCGCCAGCCCCTTCAGCGCTTCCCGCTTCGGCACAGGGACGAGTAGCACGCCCGTTCCCTTCGGGATGAAGGCCAAGGTCAAACCCGCTTCCCAATGCTGGGCGGTCCGGATCGCCTTGGGGATCGATATCTGGAACTTCGAGGACAGGGTTGCAGTCTCGGGCATTATCATACCCTCACTTGATCGATGCGCCAAACGTAAGACGCAATGAGGGCCAATGCAAGGAGCTTACGGCAGCCGTCTAGTCTCGGATTTCGAGACAGGGCACCGCCACGCCCGGCGAATAGGCAAGCGCCAGGTCGCGCTGGTTGCCGAGCGGCTTTGTCGCCTGGATTTCAAGCTTTCCAGGGTGTGGGTGCTTGTGGAAATAGAGGGCGGCTTCGTCGAGGTCCGACCGGGCTGCTTTTTTGTTTTCGCCTTGCATACGGGCCTCCCTGCGATCCTGCCTTAAGTACTTTTAGCGTGCAGCGCTGGTTTTTCACGATGCCAAATGACGCAACCGCCAATTAGAGGGAAGGATCGTGGAAAACCATACCATGTCAGATTGTTGCGCTGAAATCCTCACCTGCCTTGTCGCGGCCGGCGCGGATGTCATCGAGCGCGTCGCGCCGCCGGGCGTGTCCAGTCGCGGGCGGTCAACTCACGTCTGAACGAGCCTCAAGCAGTTTCCAGACGCTATCGACAATCGCCGGCCGTGGCCGCCGTTTCGCGATCACGGCAAGTGGCCAGGCGGGCAGCGATACGTCTGCGATCGCTGCATAGCGGACGCCCTGAAACACAAGGCGCTGGGTCGATCGTGGCAGCAGCGCCGCTCCAAAGCCGGCGGCTACGAGCGAGAGCATGGTCAGTGCCCGCGCTGCCTCCTGGACGATCCGCACCTCGAGACCAGCCTTGGTGAACGTGTCCATGATGTGGGCGTGGAGTGCCGGGCCTTGTGCAGCCGGAAACATGATGAGGCCGTGGCGGGCGATGTCCGTCAGCGTCACCCCGTGCGTGTGCCGGTCATCAGGCAGAACCGCGATAAGATCCTCAGCAGGATAGCCATGGACGTCGAGACGTTCGTCAGTACCGAGCGGTGGATGCACGAAACCGATGTCGATCTCATTCCGCGACAGCGCCGCAATCTGCTCATTGGTGGACACCTCGATGAGCTTTGGATGGATGTCCGGATATGTCTCGCGAAGCCGGGATAGGAGATGCGGCAGATGTTCGTACAGAGCCGCCGACACGAAGCCGATCCTGATCTCGCCAGCTTCGCCGTCATGCGCTGCGCGGGCGACGTGAAGCGCCGCATCGGCGTGCAGTACCGATGCCCGCGCCTCCTCCACGAAGGCCGCGCCGGCGCGCGTCAAGGTCAGGCGGCGGTTGGCCCGCTCGAACAGTTTGACGCCGAGTTCTTTCTCCAGGCGACCGATCGATTGACTAAGCGGAGGCTGCGCCATGGCCAGCCGCAGTGCGGCACGCCCCATATGCAATTCCTCCGCGACGGCGAGGAAATGTCGCAAGTGCCGAAGTTCCATATCTTGACGATATCAAACGCGCTCAAATACGTCATCGATAAGATATCGAATAGCTGGCAATCTTTGCGAAACGCGATTGCGATCGGAGATATCATCATGTCCCATTTCACCGCCTTTCCCCTTGTGCTCGCCGCAGCCATCATGGCTGCGGCTCCAGTCCCGGCAGGCGAGCCGGATCTCGTCAGGGCCGACAGGTTCGTCGAACTACCGACGGGCGAGCGCCTCTTCGTCCGGGAGGTGCGCCGTCTTGGCGCAGCGTCCGAACCCAAGTCCGCCGTCCTCCTCATCCATGGCGCATGCGTGCCCGGCGTCGCGTCCTTCGATCTGCCGGTTGCGGGCGGATCGATTGCCGCCGACCTCGCGGCGGGCGGGCACCTTGTCTATGTCCTGGATCTTCGCGGCTACGGCGCATCGAGCCGTCCTGTGGCCATGGACAGGCCGCCGGACAAGTCCGCTCCCCTGATGCGCACCGAAGACGTCGTGGCGGATATTTCCGCAGCGGTCGACGGCGTCGCGAAATGGAGCGACGTTTCGAGGATCAGCCTCGTCGGCTGGGCCACCGGCGGGCATTGGGCCGGCGCCTATGCCAGCCGGTTTCCGCAGACGGTTGATCGGCTCATCCTCTACAACACCCTGTATGGAGGCTCAGACCAGCATCCCACTCTTGGCACCGGCTCGCTGCTCGAAAATCCGGATCGGCCTGGGACGTTCAATGTCCATGCGTTCGGCGGTTATCGGCTGAATACACGTCCGAGCCTGTTCACCGCCTGGGACGACAGCATCCCGGTCGCGGACAAGGCTCAGTGGCGCGATCCCGCGGTGGCCGCGGCCTATGGTGATGCGGCACTCGCCTCCGACGAGACGGCGTCGACGCGCCAGCCGCCGAGTTTCCGGTCACCGAGCGGCGCCATGGCCGACAGCTTCGAACTCGCGTTCGATCGCCGGCAATGGTCGGCGGCGGCGCTCACCATGCCGGTGCCCGTCATCCGTTCCGGACGGGATTTCTGGAGCCGACCGGAGGATGCGAAGGCAATTGTGGACGAAGCACCAAAAGCGGAACGCCTGAACATCCCGGACGCTACCCACTTCGTGCATCTCGACCGCGAGGCCGCAGGGCGCGGTGTGTTCCTCGGCGCCGTGAAGCGGTTTCTCGATCGGCAGGAGGAATGACCATGAAGGGCAGTTCATGTGTCCTGCGGGAGCAGCAGCCGCAACGGTGTCAGGTCGACCGCCTCCAGGCTTTGCGGCTACCGTCCACCCGACAGCTACTCACTGCGCGGTTGCGGGACTACGCCTACCTCCGCCGCGCCACATCTCGACTCCCCCGGTCTCCGCCATTTCCCTGCGCGTACAAACGTCAGACTTCACTGGGCCGGCGCCGTTTCCTTGGATGTACATGCTTTTTTGTCATCGATGAACGCACCGATCGCGGCGAGGTGGTCGGCGAAGCCGGCAACGAACCGCCTAACCTTCAACGGAATGAAGCGGTTCGATGGATAGACCGCATGCACATGGTGCGGCGCATAGTGCCAGTCCGGCAGCACATGTTCGAGCAAGCCTTCGGCGATGAGCGGATCGAGTATCACCCTGTGCCCGAGGCCGATGCCGACGCCGGACAGCAACGCCTGATGATTGAGCAGCGAATTGTCGGAGCGCATGGCCGGCCGGATTCGCACCTCGGCCTTTTCGCCGCCCGGGCCGGTGAGCGGCACGACATCGCGCTTCCTGATGTGGGCGTAAAGCAGATAATCATGGTCGGCGAGATCTTCCGGGCGTCGCGGCCGGCCCCTGCGGTCGAGATACTCTGGCGTCGCCGCAAGGCAGCGCCCGATCACGCCGAGCTTGCGCACGATCAGCCGGTCGTCATCGATGGTCCCCATACGGATCGCCACGTCGAGCCCCTCTGCGATCACATCGACGAAACTGTCGGTCAGCGCCACGTCGAGCAACAGTTCCGGATAGGCGCGCTTGAACTCGATCAGGTAGCTGCCAAGCACACCTGCGCCGAAGCTGGCCGGCGCGCCGACGGCAAGACGTCCGCACATCTTCGATTCGAGGCAGCCGACGCTGCGGTCCGCCTCCTCGAGGCGCTCGATGATGTCGCGGGCGCGCTCCAGATAACGCCGGCCGGCTTCCGTCGGCGAAACATGGCGAGTCGTACGGTCAAAGAGCCGGACCCCTAGACGCTTTTCCAGTGCGCGGATCTGCTGGCTGACGGCCGGCTGGCTCAAGCCCAACTCGCGCGCTGCCGCCGAGAAGCTGGCGGTATCGCAGGCGCGTACGAAGCTGGTCAGCTCGGTCAAGCGGTCCATGATGGCAACTCTCCGTCGTGATTAATAAACAAGAGTAATAAGACATATAAGGAATCGGCAAGTTCAAAAAGCTGAGCCTATGACATAGACCCGCCTTGCTCCGCCTGGAGCTCTAGATCCCCAAACTGGAGACGATGCAATGCCGCTTTCCCGCCGTCATTTTCTCGCCGGTGCCGGCCTAACCGGCGGTACTCTCCTAGCCAATGTATCCGTTCCGGCGGTGGCCCGAGCGCCGCTGGTCGACGCCGCAACGCTTGGCGCGCTGCGCCGCAACGTGGGATCGGTCCAGGTTACGGCGCTACTAGATGGCTATATCGACATTGGTTCCGAGCTGGTCATCGGGCTCGCTGAGGCCGATGCGGAGCGGCTGGCTGAGGCCAGCTTCCAGCAGCCCGGACCGCGCCGCGCACCGGTCAATGCCTATCTCATCAATCTGGGCGACCGTCTGGTGCTCGTCGACGCCGGTACGTCGGACAGCATGGGCCCGTCACTCGGCCGACTCCCGGCCGCTATCGAGGCGGCCGGCGTCTCTCCGGACCAGATCGATACATTGCTGATTACCCACATGCATCCCGACCATATCAACGGCGTGCTGACTACCGCCGGCCAGGCGCTGTTTCCCAATGCCGAACTCGTCGTCACCGCCACCGACTACGCCTTCTGGCACGACGATGCGAACATGAACCAGGCGCCGGACGAAGCGAAGCCGTTCTTCATCGGGGCACGCAAGGCTGCCGCCGCTTATGCGGATCGCCTGCGGCAAGTGGACGGCGAGCGCGAGGCGCTCGGCTCGATCCGCACCGTGCCGCTGCCCGGCCACACTCCGGGCCATGCCGGCTTCATCGTGGAATCGGACGGTGAGGCGCTGTTCATCTGGGGCGATGTCGTGCACAGGGCGACCTACCAGTTCGCGCGCCCGGATTGGAGCATCGCCTTCGATGTCGATTCCAAGCTGGCTGCCGAAACGCGCAAGCGGACCCTCGACCGGGTCGCTGCCGACCGGATGCTGATCGCCGGCATGCATTTGCCGTTCCCCGGCATCGGCCATGTGGCGCGCGATGGCGACGCCTATCGCTTCGTGCCGGACGAATGGCCCTATGCACTGTAGCGGCGGCCGGCGCGGGAAGGGGCCATCATAGCCCCGCTGCTCAACACCACACCCGCCCCCTCGCCAGCGCAGCCGATGTCTTTGAGACTTCGGACGATAAATCGGCTCCTTATGGTCTGGCACGGCACCTGCAACGCCTGCGTTCAGAGCCGTCACTTCCTGACAAGAACGGCCGAGATGGTAGAGGCCGCCATCGCCCAGTTTGATGTCTGCAACGGGTGCAGCCTGCGGAATGCTGTCATTCGTCTCGTCGATTGGGAACGAGAAAGTGGCGCCAGCAGATGCCTCACCCAGGGTTATAAATATTCGCGGACAAACGCGCCCGCGCTGTGAAGAGTGCGGCGACCGGCACTCAATCCTGCATTCCAAACCGGCCAGGCGTGAATCATATGCGGCCAAATTTCGAGACGTACTTTGACGTCAGCCGCGCCAGCGGCTTGCGCGAGCCGAGTTGCGTCCGACAACAGCGTCTCGGCCGAACCGACCTGTATCAGCATTGGGGGAAATCCGCTCAGATCGGCAAACAATGGCGAGATCAGGGGATCGCGCCGACCAACGCCATGGGGAACATAGGCGGTGGCCAGTTCCTCCAAATACGCCCGGTGGATGATAGGGTCGATTGCGTCCTTAGTTGATAGTGTCGCGCCGGCCATCGAGAGGTCCGTCCAGGGCGAAACCAGCCAAAGACATCGCGGCAACCGCTCCCCTGCCGCGCACAATATATTGACCAGGCACAGGGTGAGGTTGCCGCCCGCACTGTCGCCGCCAACCACGATGCGATCCGGCGCGATCCCTTGCCGCCCCAGAAAGCGCCATGCGGTGAGTGCGTCTTCATGTTGCGCAGGGAAAGGATGTTCCGGTGCGCGTCGATAGTCGATCGCGAGGGTGCGCATTCCCATTGCTCGACCTGCCTCGGTCACCATTCGACGATGACTTTTGAGCGAGCCGGAGCAGTAGCCACCACCATGGAAGAAGAGCAGAACCTTATCGCTGTCACTCTCAGGCGCTAGCGACCACTCTCCCCCAAGGCCGTCGAGAACCGCATCCTCGCATCGGATGTCGTCCGCAATCGGCCAGACCGAACCAACCTCGTCGAGCCGTGCCCGGCGTTCGTCCCAGCCCACCGGTCGTGGCTTTGACGTCAGCAAACTGCGGACGGCGTTGATCTCCGTCAGATCGAGGTGTTCGTCCACATCGCTCATTTTGCTTACCTAGCCTCTCATCAAGCCTAGAAAACCGGCGGACAGCAACAGCCACACGTCATCCATAAAGTGCCAATGCCAGCGCTTGGAATTTTTCGTTAGACTCGCGACACGACCGTAAACCCGCTCGTCACCTTTTAGCACTGCCCCGCACATGGTCGAATGTTCCATCTGATATTTGGCCGCATCGGGTCATGAGCGCTGGTTGCGTTCAAAGTCCGGTTTGGGGAAGGAAAGTCGGCTCCGGAAGGTCGCCTTTGGGTCAACTTGCGCCGCAGTGCGAGCAAATCCGGATGCCTGGAACAGGTCGACAACAGCGCCTTTGTTACCCTAACACGGTCAGGATCACACCCATTGCCACCATGCTGACCAAGCGATAGCCGGCATTGATCGCATAATAGTACAGAGGCCGGTGCTCATAGGTCACCGAATGCAGCAGCGTGACAGCGACGAAGCCGAGCCAGAGCAGGAAAGTGCAGAGGACGGTCGAGACGATTGTCAGCGCGCCCCAGGCGTGAAGTACCTGATCGAGGATAAACGCCATGACCGCAAACGAGGCAAGGTCGACCGCAATCGCCCGCCGCAGGCCGGCGGCGAATTTCGCGCCGTCGACGCCCGACATCTCGGCCCACGGTCGGATAAAGAGCAGCGGCGAATACCAAAGCCCAGCGACAACCCAGGCTGCGAGTACCGCAGTTCCGATCCCCCAGAGGTTTATCGGAACAAACTCGATCATGCTGCTCCTCCTTCCAGCCTACCGATTCAATGATCTGGCGGTATATTGGGTATAGCTTACTATATCCAATATGAATGACAATTCAAAGACCCGCAGGCGCTACGACGCACGGCTGCGGTCGGAGCGCGCTTCCGGCACGCGTCAACGCATTCTCGATGTGGCGAAAGAGCTTTTTACTGCGCGCGGAGTGGAAAAGGTCACGATTAATGACATCTCATCAGCCGCCGGGGTTTCGGCACCGACCGTCTATGCCCTGTTCCAGTCGAAGACCGGCATTCTAAGAGCCGTGGTCGAGCGATCCTTCTTCGGCCTGGGCTATGCGGAGATCGCTAAGCAGGCCGAGAACGCGAGAGACCCCGAGGAGATTCTGCGTATTACTGCCTCGATCTCTCGGGTCATCCTTGATGCGGAACGCGAGGAGATCGGCCTTATGCGCGGCGTCTCGGCCCTGTCTCCCGAGCTGAAGGCGATCGAGACGGAGTTGAAGACCGTCCGCTTCAAGCTCCAGGAAGCGCGTGCCAAGCGTCTCGTCGCATCCGTCGCTGTCGCGCGCCAACTCGGCTTAGCCCGCGTGCGCGACATCCTATGGATGTATACCGGCCGCGACGTATATCGCATGCTCGTGTTGGAGCGGGGTTGGTCTTCGGACGAATATGAAAGCTGGCTCGCCGAGACGCTGATCAAAACGCTGATGGGGCGAGACTAGTCGCACTCTCATCAGAGCGTGGAGGCGGATCAGGGGCGGCCGCAGCAAGCCTCGGGATCCGTCGTGAAAGACGGTCGGAGAAACATCCTTTTTCTCGCCGCTCCCAGCCGCTATCAACCCTGGATTCTGCCACTAAAACGCGCTGACGTAGAGGCCGCCATCCACCGGTATGTTCTGCCCGGTCAGGTAGCCGGCGTGAACCGAGCACAGGAAGGCGCAAATCTGGCCGAATTCCTCCGGCGTGCCGAGCCGCTTGGCCGGAATGTTGACTGCTGCCTGGGTCTTGCGTGCTGCGGCAGCAGCCGGGTCTTCCGGTGTGCCGGCTTCATGCGGGGGGCGCAGCCGGTCGGTGTCGAGCTTGCCCGGCAGCATGTTGTTGATCGTCACATTGCGGTCGATCACCGTCCGCGCGACGCCGGCAAGGAACGAGGTCAGGCCGGCGCGCGCGCCCGACGACAGATCGAGCCCGGGAATGGGAACATAGACCGACAGCGAGGTGATGTTGACGATGCGGCCGAAGCCGCGCTCGGCCATGCCGTCGATGACAGCCTGAACCAGTTCGACCGGGGTCACCATGTTCTGGGTGACGCCTTCGAGGATCTTTTCGCGGTCGAGCTCGCGGAAATCGCGAAGCGGCGGTCCGCCATTGTTGTTGACGAGGATATCGGGATCGGGGCAGGCGGCAAGCAGCGCCTTCTGCACCTCGAGCTTCGACACGTCGCCGACGATCTCGGTCACCTCGATGCCGAATCTTTCGCGCAGTTCGGCGGCGGTCTTCGCCAGTTGGTCGGAGTTGCGCCCGTTGACGACGAGGTCACAGCCGGCTTCGGCGAGCGCCATGGCGCAACCGCGCCCAAGGCCCTTGCTCGAAGCACAGACGATGGCCTTTTTTCCACGAATACCGAGATCCATGCGATTTCTCCTCTGATTTGGGTCGCAACCTACTCTTGGGGCTGGACGAATCGCAACCGTCATACGGTTGTTGCATGAATCGAGGCATAGCCTGTTCGGAAGCAACGGTGAGAATCCAATGCCTGGCGCAGAGCCCCGCACTTTCCGCAGCATGTTCATCTCCGACGTCCATCTCGGATCGAAGGCGGCGAAGGCCGAGTTCCTGATCGATTTCCTGCGCCATCACGACGCCGATATCATCTATCTCGTCGGCGACATCGTCGACGGCTGGCGGCTAAGACGGAACTGGCACTGGCCGCAAAGCCACAATGACGTCGTCCAGAAATTGCTGCGCAAGGCGCGCAAGGGCGCCAGCATCACCTACATCGCCGGCAATCACGACGAATTCGCGCGCCAGTTCCAGGGCGTGCATTTCGGCGGCATCGTCGTCGCCGACCGCGTCGTCCACGAGACCGCCAACGGCAAACGCTTTCTTGTCATCCATGGCGACCAGTTCGACACGGTCGTCCACAATGCGCGCTGGCTGGCCTATCTCGGCGACTACGCCTATGACGCGGCGATGCTGGTCAACCGCGTGGTGACGCGGCTTCGCCAGCTGCTTGGCCTGCCTTACTGGTCGTTTTCGTCCTGGGCCAAGGTCAACGTCAAGAAGGCGGTGAATTTCATCGGCTCGTTCCAGACCATGCTGACCGAGGAAGCGCGCCGCTCGCATGTCGACGGCGTGATCTGCGGCCACATCCACCATGCCGCGATCGAAAACTATGAGGACGTGCAATACATCAACACCGGCGACTGGGTGGAAAGCTGCACCGCGGTGGTCGAGCATTTCGACGGCCAGATGGAGATCCTGCACTGGGCGCACGTCCTGCCGGAGGCTCCGGTCGGCGGCGAAGTGCTGGTGCCGATCGACATCGTCGCCATCAAGGGCAGGGCAGTCCAGGCTGCCTGACGCAATGATGCATTCATGCATGTCGCGCAAAAGCTTGCCCTCGGGCCTGACCCGAGAGTGTGCAGCGGTTTTGCGATAACGACATGCATAAGACAACAACCTAAAAGCGCGTCGCATGGGGCCGGTCAAACGCGACGCGCTTTAGCCCAGGCGGTTTCATCGCTTTTTTCGCCATGTTATGGGATCGGCGTGCGTTGGCTGGCCGGCCGGTCGAATGCTGCGCCGACGGATTGCCTGTTGATGTCCTCCCTGCCGCCGCTTTCACCCGAACAGCTCGTCAAGCCGCGTCAGTTCGAACTGCGCATGGGCCTGATTTTCTTTACGCTTTTCGTGCCGCTCGGGATACATTTGCCGTACTTTCCGTTGTGGCTGCAGGCAAACGGTTTTGATGCTGAGCAGATAGCGATCATTCTCGCGGCACCGATGTTCCTGCGCGTGGTGACGACGCCATTGCTTACGGCACTGGCCGACAGGGCGAGCGACCGCGCCCATGTCTATGTCGCGCTGACGGCCGCATCGTTGGCGCTGTCCGCCGGTTATTTCCTGACGCCGAGCTATGCCATGGTGCTGGCCGTTTCGCTGGCCCTCACCGTCGCCTGGACACCGCATTCGCCGATCGCCGATTCGCTGGCGCTGTCGGGGGTGCGTCGCTTCGGCTCGAATTATGCAAACATGCGCAAATGGGGATCGATCTCCTATCTGTGCGCAAATCTTGCCGGCGGTTTCATCCTGTCGGTGACCGGCGCCCAGACTGTTCCGGTGATCATCTTCGTGGCGTTTGGCGCCGCACTTGTCGTCGCACTGATCGCGCCGCGGCTCGGCCGTCCCCGCCGTGCCTCGCCGCTTTCGGCTGCCGACATCCAGCAATCGGCGCCAAAACTCCTCAACGGCTATTTCCTGTATTTCTCCGTCGGCGTCGGCGTCATCACCGCCAGCCACGCGTTTTTCTACGGCTTCGTCTCGATCTACTGGAAATCGATCGGCATCGGCGATTCTGTTGTCGGGCTGCTTTGGGGTTGGGGTGTCCTGGCCGAGATCGGCATGTTCATGATCTTTACCCGGGTTTTCGGTTCCTTCTCGGTCGTATCGATCATGGTGATGGCGGGAATTGGCGCGATCGTGCGCTGGATCGCCTTTCCCTTGATCTGGCCGCTTGGCCTTGGCGTAGGCGGGTTTTTCGCAGTCCAGACGCTGCACGCGGTTTCGGTGGCGCTGGTGCTGATCGGCCTGCAGAAAATGATCGGCGAGACGGTCGCGGAGGAGCGCACCGGGGCCGCGCAAGGCATCGCCTATTTCTCCAACGGCTTCTTCACCGCTGTGGTGACGCTCCTGTGCGGCCCGCTTTACGACCGCTTCGGCGTCGAGGGCTTTTTTGCCATGATCCCGATCGCCCTGGTCGGCCTTGTGCTGATCGGGCTTGCGGCGCGTTCAGCCCCACAGCGCCGGATCGGGCGGTGACACCAGCGAACCTTGGTAGACAAGGCCAGGCGCACGGTCGCAGGCCAGCAGCAGCGGCCCGTGAGATCGACAATATCGGCATCCTGGGCCAACAGTATCGCCGGCGCCATGGCCAATGACGTGCCGACCATGCAGCCGACCATGACGCCAAAACCCAGTTCGCGGGCGTGATCGCGAAGGACGAGGGCAGCGGTCAAGCCGCCTGACTTGTCGAGCTTGATGTTGACGGCATCGTAAAGGCCGACAAGCGAGGCAATGTCTTTAGCCTCATGAACGCTTTCATCGGCGCAGATCGGTACCGGATGCACGATGTTGCGAAGGACGCCGTCACGGCCCGCCGGCAGCGGCTGTTCGATCAGCGCGATGCCGTGCTCGGCGGCAAAGGCCAAGTTTGCAACGATGTTGTCGTCGCTCCAGCCCTCATTGGCATCCAGGATGATGCGGCTCGCCGGTGCCGCCTCCCTGACCGCGCGGATGCGGGCCATGTCGTTGTCGCCGCCGATCTTGACCTTGAGCAGCGGGCGCAGGGCATTGGCGCGGGCCTGGGCTGCCATGGCTTCGGGCTCGCCGAGCGACAGCGTGTAAGCCGTTTCGAGCGCCCTCGGTGGTGCTGTGCAGATGCTGGAAGCCACCGGCTTGCCTGTGATCTTCGCCTCCAGATCCCACAGCGCGCAGTCGACGGCGTTGCGCGCCGCGCCTGCCGGCATGGCGTCGAGCAGCGCGGCCCGGCTGATGCCGCCCGCAATCTGCTCCCGCATAGCCTCGATCGCATCGCGCACACCCTCGATGGTTTCGCCATAGCGTTTGTAGGGGACGCATTCGCCGCGCCCGCTCTGGCCGTCCTCGCGGATCGTCACTGTGACGACCTCGGCTTCGGTTTTCGAACCGCGCGAGATGGTGAAGGTGCCGGCGATAGGAAAGCGCTCGGACTCGACCGAAATGACACGCGCCATATTTTTCTGCTCCGGCTGTGCGACAACAATCTTGTCGGCAAATCGACAGGTGGGTTCTGTCAGGTTAAACAGATCGGCCCGTCAGGCTAAACAGGACGCCATGTTGACGATCCGCAAACGCGACGCAAGCGGCACGACCGCCAAGGAGGCCGACCACCAGCCGCGCGTTGTGGTCGGCGAGGACGGCGGCGTCCTCGGCTGCGCTTTCTCCGGCACCTGGACGACACGCACCGTGGCGCTCGTCGATGCCGAGATGCGCAAGATCGAGCAACGCAGCGGCTTTCAGACGCTGGCGCTCGACCTCTCGCATATCGAGAAAATGGATACCGCCGGGGCCTGGGTGATCGACCGTCTGGTCAGCGCCTTCGAAAAGCAGGGTGTGAAAATCACGATGCAGGGGCAAAGCGAGGTTGCCTCGATCCTGCTCGGCGCCGTCGGTGACGCCGTTCGACGCGAACCTGATTCCGGCACCGTTGGGCCGCCGAACATCGTCATTCGCGCGCTCGAGGCGGTTGGCCGGCGCGTCTATGAGATGCGTGACGATTTCCTGGCCGCGATGAACATACTGGGCGCCACCATACGCGGCGCGCAGATGAAGCTTGGCCGCGGCCATGCGGTCAATCCGGCGGCGATCTTCAACCAGATGGACCGCATGGGCGTCGGCGCCATCCCGGTGGTCGTGCTGATGTCGGCGATTGTCGGGGCGATCGTCGCCCAGCAAGGCGCCTATCAGCTCAGCTATTTCGGCGCCGATATCTTCGTCGTCGACCTTGTCGGCGTGCTGATCCTGCGCGAGCTCGGCGTGCTGATGACTGCGATCATGATCGCCGGCCGTTCGGGCAGCGCCATCACGGCTGAAATCGGCTCGATGAAAATGCGCGAGGAGGTCGACGCGCTGAAGGTCATCGGGCTCAATCCGATCGGCGTTCTGGTGTTTCCGCGGCTAGTCGCGCTGGTGATCGCACTGCCTTGCCTGACGATCATTGCCAATTTCGCCGCACTCGGCGGCGGCATACTGGCGGCATGGCTCTACTCCGACATCGCACCGGCCGCCTTCATCGACCGGCTGCGCGTCGCCATCGATCTCAGCACCATCTTTGCCGGGCTGATCAAGGCGCCGTTCATGGCCATGATCATCGGCACGATCGCCTCGGTCGAAGGCATGAAGGTCGGCGGCAGCGCCGAATCGCTCGGGCAGCACGTGACTGCTTCGGTGGTGAAGTCGATCTTCGTGGTGATCATCCTCGACGGGCTTTTCGCCATGTTCTACGCAGCGATCGAGTTCTGACATGGCGCTGCTTGGCACAAAGCCGACCACGACTACGCAAAGGGCCGACGAGGACGAGATCGTGCTTTCTGCGCACGACGTCACCGTCTCCTTCGGCGACAAGGTCATTCTCGATAAATTGTCGCTCCATATCCGGCGTGGCGAAATTCTCGGCTTCGTCGGCGCCTCCGGCGCCGGCAAGTCGGTTCTGCTGCGCACCATTCTCGGCCTGGTGCACAAGCAGTCGGGAACGATCAAGCTGTTCGGCGTCGATGTCGAAAAGGCGAGCGAGAGGGAGCGCCTTCGCATCGACATGCGCCTTGGCGTCCTCTTTCAGCACGGCGCGCTGTTTTCGGCGCTCACGGTGCTCGAAAACGTGCAGGTGCCGATGCGCGAATATCTCGATCTGCCGAAAAAGCTGATGGACGAGCTGGCGATGCTCAAGGTCGAACTGGTCGGGTTGCCGCCGGATGCGGCGCAGAAATTCCCGTCCGAGCTTTCCGGCGGCATGATCAAGCGTGCGGCGCTGGCGCGCGCGCTGGCTCTCGACCCCGACATCGTGTTCCTGGACGAGCCGACATCCGGCCTCGATCCGATCAGCGCGGCTGAGTTCGACGAACTGGTCGTCAAGCTGCGCGATACCATGGATCTGACCGTGTACATGGTCACGCACGATCTCGACACGCTGTTCACCGCTTGTGATCGGGTGGCCGTGCTCGGCAATAAAAAAGTGCTGGTCGAAGGCACGATCGACGACATGCTCAAGAGCGAGGAACCTTGGGTGAAATCCTATTTTCGCGGAAAACGTGCGCGGCAACTTGATCTTGCGGCCCGCGCGTAGCCATAAGTGGATAAATGGAAACCAGAGCCAACTACGTCATTGTCGGCATTTTCACGCTAGCCGCGATCCTGGCGGCATTCGCGTTCGTCTATTGGACGGCCGCGATCGGCGACAGGGGTGAGACGGCGATGCTGCGGGTGCGCATTCCGGGATCGGCTTCCGGCCTCGGCCGCGGCAGTTTCGTGCTGTTCAACGGCGTCAGGGTCGGGGATGTCAGGCGCGTCTATATCGACCCCGCCAATCCGAACGACGCCATAGCCGAAGCCGAAGTGGGCCGCACGACGCCGATCACCAAATCGACGCAGGCCGATATCGGGATCGTCAGCCTCGCCGGCCAAGCGAGTATCGAGCTCAGGGGCGCTGACCCCAAGGAGGTCAACCTTCTCGACCAGGCGGAGCAGGAGGGCCGCGTCGCCGAGATCGTCGCCAACCCGTCGGCGGTCACCAACCTGTTGCAGACGGCGCAGAACATCTTCACCCGCGCCGATACGGTTCTCTCCCAGCTCGAAGGCTTCACCAGCGACGTTCGTGGGCCGCTGACGCAGACCGTCAAGAATGTGCAGACCTTCTCCGATGCGCTGGCCAAGAACTCTGACGGCATCGACAAATTCCTCGCCAGCGTCAGTTCGCTGTCGGAGGAACTGAGGGGCGTCTCGGGCAAGCTTGACGGCACGCTGAAGGCGGCGGAAGGGCTGCTCAACGCCGTCGACAAGGATCAGATCAAGAGTATTGTCGCCAACGTCGATACGGTGACCGAGAACCTGAAGGAAACCAGCAAGCAGTTCGACACGGTCGTCAGGAATGTCGACACCGCGGTGGGGTCGATCAACGATTTCGCCCAAAGGACGCAAGGCACGCTGGCCAAGGTCGACGGCGTTCTCGACGGCATCGATCCGGCACAGGTCCGCACCGCGCTGGCCAACATCCAGAAGGCCAGCGAAAACGCCAACGAGGCTGCCGCCGACATCGCCAAGGTGACCAACAAATTCGCCAACCGGGCCGACGATATCGACCAGACGATCAAGGACGCGCAGCAGCTCGCGGAGCGCCTCAACGACGCTTCGGTGCGTGTCGACGGCATCCTCGTCAAGGTCGATACATTGCTCGGCTCAGGCCAGGCCGACGGCATGATAGCCGATGCAAGGAATACCCTGAAATCGTTCAAGCAGGTCGCCGACACGCTGAACGCCCGCCTCGGCACCATCACCGACAATCTGGCGCGATTCTCCGGCCAGGGCCTGCAGGACGTCGAAGCGCTGGTCCAAGACAGCCGTCGCTCGATCAACCGCATCGAAGAGGCGGTAACGGATCTCAGCCGCAATCCGCAGCGAATCCTGTCAGGCGGCGAAGGTGAGGTTCGGCAATTCGATGGCAGGGTGCGGCGTTGACTTCGGCTTTCGCCGGCCCCAAGAACGGCAGGCAAGTACGCTGCGGGTGCGATTTGCTCATTCGATTCGGGGACGACGGGGATCGCGTGTGAAGTCGGTCGTGCTTAAATTGGGCGTGCTTAGATTGGGCGGGGTCAAAGCGGGCGGGCCCACTGCGGGTGTGGTATTGCTTGCGCTTTCGCTGGCCGGCTGCGCGTTTTTGCCGGGCGGCGGGCCGGCGCCCCTGGACACATTCGAACTGTCGGCGCCGTCGCTCGATGCGCGCGGCCGCGGCCGCCAACAAATCCTCATCGCCCAGCCTTCCGCGCTCAAGGCGCTGGACAGCCAGAACATCGTCATCAAGCCGTCGGTGCGCTCGATCCAGTACCTCAAGGGAGCGCAATGGGCCGACCGGCTGCCGCTGATCGTGCAGGCGCGGCTGGCCGAGACATTCCAGCGCTCGGGCAGTTTCGCCGGCGTCGGCAAGCCGGGCGAGGGCCTGGCGATCGACTATCAGGTGATCGTCGAGGTCCGTTCCTTCGAAGTCCGCGTCGACGGCGGCCAACACGCCGAGGTCGAGCTGTTCGTGCGGATACTGAACGACCGCAATGGCGAGGTGCGCGCCTCCAAGAGCTTCAACGCGACCGCGCCCGTCTCCGGCAGCGGCAACCAGGCCTATGTCGACGCGCTCGACAGGGCGTTCGGCGATGCCGCCAAGGACATCGTCCGCTGGACCGATTCGGTGATCTGACCACAGCCGGAACGGCCGGGCACTCAATTGTCGCTGCCGGCGCCGGTAACGATGTGAAATTCAAACCCGAAGCGATTGCTCTAAAAGGCGGGAATTTCCCGCCTTTTTCCGTTCGCTTATCGTCTGATCAATGCAGGCGGCCACTGGCGTGGGCTAGCATCGTATAGACCTTGCCGGTGTCCGACGTCAGGTAGGTCTGCGCCATCATGTTGTCGCGGTCGTTGCGCGAGACGTCCTTGAGCAGCTTTTCGAAGTCGTCGCAGTAACGGTCGACGGCGGCGCGGAATTCCGCCTCCATCTGATATTTGCGTCGGATCTCGTCGAACGTCTGCTGTCCCTTCAGCGTGTAGAGACGCCGGGTGAACACGTCACGCTCACCGCTCCGGTAGCGGTTCCACAGTTCGATCGAGGCGTCGTGATCGATAGCGCGGGCGATGTCGACGGAAAGCGAGTTGAGCGACTCCACGACATGAAGCGGCGAGCGCTGGGCAGGGGCTGCCGAGCGTGGCGCTTCCGAAGGTGCTGCTGGCTTGGCGGCCTCTTCGCGCGATGCCCCGGTCAAGAGATCGCGCACCCAGCCGCCCTGCGGCGCGCGGCCATTAGGGTCGCGCTGGCGCGGCGCCGTCTCCGGCGGGCGTTCCAGGTCGCCGCGCAGTGTGGTGTCACCCGACGGCGCCTGCGGGGCAAGGGGTTCCGGGGCCGGAGGGCGGCGCAGCGGCTCAGTGGCGCGCGGGGCAGGCGCCTGCTGTGCCGGGCGCAGGTTGCGCGGCTCCGAGGAGTCGGTGCTGCGGCCAGATTTCGCAACGATATCAGAGAGTTCCTTCAGGGCGTTGATCTGCTCGGAAACGGCACGGCGGATGGCCGTGGTCGATTCCTTTGCCTCTTCCGGCATCTCGATGACACCCTTCTTGAGCTCGGCGCGGGTAAGGTCGAGCTCGCTCTTGATCGAGCTGGCGGTGCGTCGCATCTCCTCGGTCGCGTCGGCAAAGCGCTTGGTTGCCGAATCGACGACGTCGGCAATGGAGGTACGGATCTTGTCCGCCGACTCCAGCGTCTTGCCTTCGGCGTTCTGCAACGTCTGGCCGACCAGATCCTCGAACGAGCGCATGACTTTTTCGAGATCCTCCGACTTCTTGACCAAGCCGACGGCGAGGTCCTCCAGCGACGACTGCCTTTCCAGCGTGTGTTCGAGGTTGCTCTGGGCCGAGCTCAACAGGTCCGAAGCACTCGACAGCAATCGGCTGTGCTCGTCGAACTTGGTGGCGATCGAGGCAACCTCGCGCAAGGTCGAGGACGACAGCTCGGTAAGCCGTGTCGTATTCGAATCGACAAGACGCGCCGAGCTGGCGAAAGTCTGCGCGGCTTTTTCCGTTGTCGCCGCAAAGCTTTGCGTGCTGCCAGTCAGGCGTTCGTCGACCTGGCCGAGATTGGCCGCCGCCTGTTCGATCAGCTGGCCGAGCTGTGCGCTCGAGGTGCTCATGCGGCCGATGAGGTCGGCGACGCTGTCGGCGAGCGTCGAACGCGCCCCTTCAACGGCCGACAATGTTTCGGCCGTGCGGCTGGCGAGCGCGTCGACCAAAGCGGCGTTTTCGCTGCGCAGCTTTTCGGTGGCGCGTTCGGTCACCTCTTCCATGCTCTTTTGCAGTTCCGAACCGCCCAGGGCGAAGCGCTCGACCAGAGGCCGTGCCGTTTCGTCGAGAATTTTCGAGATCTCGGCCGAACGTGCCGCAAGCATGGTGTTGAGTTCGCGGGTGTTGGTGCCGATGGTCTTGGCGGCGTCGTTGGTGCTCTGGCCGATATGCTGGCCGACCGCCGTGAAGGTTTCGGCGATCGAGTTGGCGCGCGAAATGAGCTGCGCCTCGGCGGTCGAAACCTGCTCGTTGAGCTTCTGGCCTATCGTTTCGGTGGTGTTGACCAGACGGTTTTCGACGCCGGCAACCTGTTCCTCGACGCGAGCCGCCGCGGCCGCCGCGCTGGAGGCCAGGCGCTCGTCGGCGCCGGCGAGCGCCTGCTCGATGTCACGGGCGTGGACGGCCAGGTCCTGCCCGGTCTGCTTTGCACGTTCGGCAACCCGCTGCTCGGTGCTGGCGAAGGCCCCGACGATGTTGTCGGCATGTTCTCCGATCGTCGACGTGCTGTCGGCGATACGCGACACCAGGCGGTGATCCGCCTCATCGAAGATGCGGGCGATCTCGGACGCGCGGGCCGACAACGCTTCCGAACCTTCGGCGATGCGCGAGATCAGCTGTTGGTCGGCAGCATCGAAAATGCGGCCAAGGTCCGATGCACGCGCTGCGAGCGCTTCGGCCGATTCGCCGATGCGCACGCTGAGCCGTTCGTCGGCGCCTTCGAAATTGCGCAGGATGTCGCCGGCGCGTTCCGCCAGCGACTGTGCCGTTTCGACCGCGCGGGCAACCAGCTTCTGGTCCGCCGCATCGAATGTACCGGCGATCTCGCTGGCACGGGCAGCCAGCTGGTCGGCCGTTTCCTGGGCGCGCGCCAGCAACGAGTTCGAGGTGTCGTCGACGCGGGCCATGATTGCGCTCGATGCACCCTCCGCCCGGGCAACGAGCGCGGTTGACGTGTCTTCGGCACGTGCGGCGAGGCGGCGATCCGCTTCCTCGAAGGTGCGTGCGATATCCTCCGCCCTGGCGAGCAGGGCAGCAGAGGTCTGCTCCGCCCGTTCGGCGATCTTGCGATCGGCGTCACTGAAAGCCGCGCCTGCCTGCTCATGCAGTGCGCTGGTGACTTCCATGACCTTTTCGCGCAGCGCTCCGGCAACGAAGACGGCGCTCTTTTCGAGCACGCTGCGGACGTTGTCGACCCCGGTCGACAGCGCGCGCTCCATGGTCCCGGCACGCTCCTCGATGATGCCGGTCTGGCGGCTGAACGCCTGCTCGATCTTTTCGACGTCGGCGGCAATGGCGTCCGAGATGTCGGTGCTCCTGGCGGCGATCTGGTCGATATGGCCGGACAGGGAACGGTCGACTTCCTTGCGCGTGTCGGCGAGCTTGGAGAGGTCGTCCTCCAGCGCACGGGTCAGCGCGTCGCGGCCTTCGGTCAGCTTGCCGACGTGCCCGGCGATGATGTCGTCTATGTCGCTGCGGCTCGCTGCAATTTTCTGCAGGTCTGCTTCCAGCGCACGTCTGAGGATGTCGCGGCCTTCGGCCAGCTTCTCGACCTGGCCGGAAACCAGCCCGTCGATGCTCGACCGGCTTTCGGCCAGCTTGGCGAGATCGTCTTCGAGCGCCTTGGACAGGATTGAGCGGTCCTGGATGAGCTTCTCGGCGTGGCTGTTCACAAGACCGTTGACGCTGCCGAGGTCGGCCTCCAGCGCCCGCGCAAACTCTGCGCGATTGTCGGTCAGCTGCTGAGACTGGTCGGCGACGACACCCTTGATGGTGTTGAGGTCTGCTTCCAGCGCACGTCTGAGGATGTCGCGGCCTTCGGCCAGCTTCTCGACCTGGCCGGAAACCAGCCCNGAGGTCTGCTTCCAGCGCACGTCTGAGGATGTCGCGGCCTTCGGCCAGCTTCTCGACCTGGCCGGAAACCAGCCCGTCGATGCTCGACCGGCTTTCCGCCAGCTTGGCGAGATCGTCTTCGAGCGCCTTGGACAGGATTGAGCGGTCCTGGATGAGCTTCTCGGCGTGGCTGTTCACAAGACCATTGACACCGCCGAGATCGGCCTCCAGCGCCCGCGCGAACTCTGCGCGATTGTCGGTCAGCTGCTGAGACTGATCGGCGACGACACCCTTGATGGTATTGAGGTCGGCTTCCAATGCGCGTCTGAGCAGGTCGCGGCCTTCGGCCAGCTTCTCGACCTGGCCGGCAACCAGCCCGTCGATGCTCGACCGGCTTTCGGCCAGCTTGGCGAGATCGTCTTCGAGCGCCTTCGACAGGATTGAACGGTCCTCGGCGAGCCTGTTCATGTGATCGGAGATAAGGCCATTCACGCCCTGCAGGTCGGTTTCCAACGCTCGCGCCAGTTGACCACGATCTTCCGCCAGCTTTTCGGACTGGTCTGATAGAACGCTTTTGATCGTGTTGAGATCGGATTCGAGCGCGCGCTTGAGGATGTCGCGACCTTCGGCCAGTTTCTCGACCTGCCCGGTGACCAGCCCATCGATGCTCGACCGGCTTTCCGCCAGCTTGGCGAGATCGTCTTCGAGCGCCTTCGACAGGATTGAACGGTCCTCGGAGAGCCTGTTCATGTGATCAGAGATAAGGCCATTGACGCTCTGCAGGTCGGTTTCCAACGCCTTCGAGAGCTGACCACGGTCTTCCGCCAGCTTTTCGGACTGGCCTGATATGACCTCCTTGATCGTGTTGAGATCGGATTCGAGCGCGCGCTTGAGGATGTNACCAGCCCGTCGATGCTCGACCGGCTTTCCGCCAATTTGGCAAGGTCTGCCTCGAGCGTTTGCGAAAGCAGGCTGCGATCGTCGGCGAGCCTGCCCGAATGATCCTCGATCAGGCCTCGGATGCCCGACAGGTCGTCTTGGAGCGAACGCGAAAGCTCGCTGCGGTCTTCCGCCAGTTTGGCGGAATGGGTCTCGATGAGACCCTTGATGCCGACAATGTCGGTTTCCAACGCCTTGGCGAGTAAGGCGCGACCTTCGGCGATCTTCTCGACCTGGCCAGCGACCAGGCCGTCGATGCTGGCGCGACTGTCGGCCAGCTTGCCGAGATCGGCATCGAGAGCGCGTGAAAGAATGCTGCGGCCTTCGGCGAGCTTTCCAACATGGCCGGCAACCATTTCGTCAATGATCGTGCGGGCTTGCACAAGTTTTCCGGAGTCTTCATTCAAGGCCTGCGAAAGCCTGCTGCGGCCCTCTTCGAGCCGTTCGAGATGGCTGCCGAGCGACGCATCGATGGCGGCGCGCGACTCGTTGACCTTGCGCAGATCCTCCTCCAGGGCGCGCGAGATCAGGTTGCGGCCTTCGGAAAGCTTTTGCACCTGGTCGGTGACAGCCGCGTCGATGCCGGCGCGGCTTTCGGCGAATTTCTCCAGATCGGCCTGCATGGCCGCCGTCATGTGTTCGCGGCTTTCGGAAAGCTTGCGGCTGTGGTTCTCGACAGCCTCCTCGATGCCGACGCGGGCATCGGCAAGCCGCTGGATGTCGGCGTCGAAGGCGCGCGACACCACATGACGGGCCGCTTCCATGCGGCCGGCGAAATCGCCGGCGCGTGCTTCGAGCATCGACGAGGTCGACGAAACGATGTCGGCCATGTCGGCGCCGATCTGGGTCTTGCCCTGATCGATCATCGCCGAAAGCGTCTCCTTGCTCTCCTGGAAGGTATGGGCGATTTCGCGCGCGCGCTCGACCAGGGTCTCGTTGATCTGGCGTGCGCGGGCCTCGAGCGCGGCGTTGAGCTTTTGGGTGCCGGTGTCCAGCGCTTCGGCGCGGGTCTGGAACTCACTGATCAGCACCTGGCCGCGTTCGGCCAGCGTCCGCTCGATGCCGTCAAGGCTGGCTTCAAATTCGGAGTTGAGCGTGCGTGCGGCGCCGCCGAGCAGCGACACCATGCCGGAGGTCCGATCGTCGAGCAGATCGGTCAGCGACCGGGTGAGGCCGTCGGTCGTCTCCGTCAGCTTGGCAATGCGTGTGTCGAGAAGGCTGGCGAAGGCCTCGCCGGAGGTCGACAGCCGGTCAGTGATGGATTCGAGCCGGCCTTCCACCGAATCGAAGATCGACAGCGAGCTTTGGTTGATCCTGTCGATCAGCGTGTCGCCGGAATTGGTGATGGTCATCGACAGGTTGGTCGAGGCGTTGAGGATGCTGTCGCGAATGATGTCGCTGGCAGCCCCGATTTCGTCCTTCAGCGTCTCATGCGCGCCGGTGATCGAGGCGCGCACGCGTTCGGCGTGGGTGACCACCGCTTCGCGCTCGCTGCCCAGCCCGTCGACAAGCGAGCGGATGCGGGATTCATTCTCCGAATAGGAGCGCTCGATCTGGTTGACCTCGCTGTGGACCAGGGTTTCGAGCTCGACGGCACGTGCAAGCGTGCGCTCGATGCCTTCACCCATGGCCGCAACCTCGCGGCGCACGGCTTGCCCGATCATCATGACGCGATCCTGGGCGATTTGCTCCGGCTCGGTCAGGCGGAAAGCCACTTCCGTCATCGACTGAGCGGCGATGCGCATCTCCTGCGCGCGGCGAATCATGGCTGCAAACGCCCAGAACAGGAGGACCGGCAGGATCGCAGCGATTGCCAGGCCAATCAGTTCGGGACGGGCGAAAAACTGGCCGGGCGTGCGGATTTGCCAAATGCCTGGGCCAAACAGCAGGTTTGCCAATGCACCGGCGCCCGCGACCCAGGCGAGCGAAACGAGCGCCACGACCCAGTAGATCGTGTTCGAGGCACGCCGATTGAGGGTGTGCAGCAGCGTCTTGTAATCTTTTTGACGAGGATCGTTGGCCGGCGTGAAGCCGGCCGACTGCGTGCCATTGCGCGTTTCGACAGGGCGCATTTCAACGGGGCGCGTTTCAACAGGGCGCAGCTCAGCAGGGCGCGGTTCAGCCTGCTTGGCGTTTGCCGCCTCTCTCTGGTCCTGGGCTTTCTGGTCCTGATTGGCGGCAAGCTCGGCATTCTGGCTCTGGTTGACGACAGGCTCGGCATCNCGGCATCCTGGTTCTGGTTGGCGACAGCCTCGGCATCCTGGTCACGGCCCTCGCGTGCCAACTCGTCGGCCGCCTGCGATATCTGCGCTTCCAGATCCTCCATCGACGCGGCGATGTCGAGGTCGCCGTCGGCATCGCTGTTCAGATCGATTTCAAGTGCTTTTTCGAGTTCCCTGGCTACGTCGTTGTCGAGCGTTCTTGTCGTCGTTGTTTTCTTCGCCATGCCTTCGCTACCCTGTACAAGCTGCCGCGGGACTTGTGATTTTGCTTTTCGTGTCCCACGCAAGAGGCTGAAAATGGACCTTTCGTATCGTAATGACACACCGGGGTAAAGAAAACACGCATTCGGTGCGATACGTAAAACTTTAAATATAAGGTTAACAGAACTGTGATTCCGGCGCCCCTATCGCAACATTTTTCCGGGCCAATCGTTAACCCGTCGTCCACAGGATGGGCCTATTTTTTGGCGGCTGCCTATTTTTGGCGGCTGGAAGAACGGAGTTGCAGAGTCATGCGTGGCGAAAACGGCATTGCCTTCTCGATGCCCGGCGGCGATGTGTCGGGAACGGCCGGGTCGCGGCCCGTGGACTTGGCGCATCTGGCGCGCCAGACGATGGGCGACCGCAGCCTCGAACAGGAGGTGCTGGCGCTGTTCGTGCAGCAGGCATTGTCGGTTCGCGACAGGATCGTCGACGCCGATGTGAAACAAAGACTGCTCCTGGCGCACGGGCTGAAAGGCTCGGCGCGCGGCGTCGGCGCCTTCGCTGTTGCCGATTGCGCCGGCGCGATCGAACTTCAACCTGAAGATACCAATAGCCTCAAGCGGCTTGGCTCCCTGATCGAAGAAGTCCGCGATTTCGTCGCCGCCATCAGCCGTTAAACCCATTTCCGAAAAAAACGGCATGGAGCGCCGCTTTCGCGCCGCAGTTGACTTGTCTGCGGGAGTGATTATCTCGGCTGGGACTCCCTTCAGGTGACAAATGACCAAGCTGACCTTCATCGCCCATGACGGCACACATTTTGACGTGGATGCCGAAAACGGCTCGACCGTCATGGAGAACGCGATCCGCAACGCCGTGCCGGGGATCGAGGCCGAATGCGGCGGCGCTTGCGCCTGCGCGACCTGCCATGTCTATGTCGATGAGGCATGGACGGCGGAGGTCGGCGAGCCGGAAGCGATGGAAGAGGACATGCTGGACTTCGCCTACGACGTCCAGCCGAACTCACGGCTCTCCTGTCAGATCAAGGTGCGCGACGCTCTCGACGGCCTGGTTGTGCGCGTGCCCGCCCGCCAGGGCTGAAGCGTGGAGGCTTAAGCGGGGGATATAGCCGATTTTTCCGGCGCCGGCTTGGCAGCGGGCCAATGGTCATGCAGTGTCGCGCCGTTCTCTACAGCGCCGCACGTTCCCTGGACCACGCAAACCACGCTGTAGCACGGTGATTTGGCGCAGGATCCCCGGCGAGAATCGATTCCGATTTTCGGGGTCATGCGCATCGAAGGCGCATTCATGACCGATATCATCAGGACGGACGTATTGATTGTCGGGGCGGGGCCCGTCGGCCTGTTCGCCGTGTTCGAGCTCGGCCTCTTCGACATGACATGCCATCTGATCGACATACTCGATCGGCCCGGCGGGCAATGCGCCGAACTCTATCCGGAAAAGCCGATCTACGACATTCCCGGCTGGCCATCGATCTCGGCCCAGGGCCTGGTCGACAGACTGCTTGAGCAGATCGCGCCGTTCAAGCCCGACTTCACCTTCAACCGCATGGTCTCGAGCCTCGAAAAGCTCGAGGACGGCAGCTTTCGCGTCATCACCGACGAGAACGAGGTGTTTGAAGCCAAGATTGTGGTTATCGCCGCCGGCGGCGGCTCTTTCCAGCCGAAGCGGCCGCCAATTCCTGGCATCGAGCTTTATGAGGGCAAGAGCGTCTTCTACTCGGTGCGCCGGATGGAGGAATTCCGCGGCCACGACCTGGTTATCGTCGGCGGCGGCGATTCGGCGCTCGACTGGACGCTGAACCTGCAGCCGGTGGCCAAGAGCGTGACGCTGGTCCACCGGCGGCCGGAGTTCCGCGCGGCGCCCGACAGCGTCAACAAGATGTACGCCATGCAGGAGAAGAAGGAACTGGATTTCCATGTCGGGCAGGTGACTGGGCTGACCGGCACGGACGGCCATCTCTCGGCGGCGACCATCAAGGGACCCGACGGTGACAGCGAGGTGCCGTGCACTCGGTTGCTGCCGTTCTTCGGCCTGACCATGAAGCTCGGACCGATCGCCGAGTGGGGGCTCAATCTTCATGAGAACCTGATCCCGGTCGACACCGAGAAATTCCAGACGTCGGTACCGGGCATCTTCGCCGTCGGCGACATCAACTGGTATCCCGGCAAGCTGAAGCTGATCCTGTCGGGCTTCCATGAGGTCGCGCTGATGGCGCAGGCGGCCAAGCGCATCGTCAGCCCCGGCGAGCGCATCGTATTCCAGTATACAACGTCGTCGACCAGCCTGCAGAAGAAGCTCGGCGTCGCCGGCTGAGTCTCTTACTCGCTCGACGAGAATCGCCCTTACCGTCTGGCCGAAGCTAACCCGGCAGCCGGCCGTTTTCGATGCGCTTCATGCGATAGCGCAGCAGCCGCAGGATGCGGCTTTCGAAATTGATGGTTTCGACGCGATCGAACTGCATCTGAGCGCGGTCGTGCTTGGCAAGAATAGCGGCGGAGATCTCCGCTGCCTTGGCCTTGGCCTCCTGGCACGTCTTGCGCGGGTGGGTCGCCTTCAGCGCATCCTCGAGTTCGCCGGCATGGTTCTTGGCGATCTCGACATGGCGGTCCTCATGACGCTTGATGTCGGCCGACAATGTATCCCAAAACAGCCTTACGCCGGCATCAGCCTTGCGCGGGCGGCGCCACTCGGGAAGGATCACCTTGACCTTGACGGTGACATCGGCGTCGGCAATCGCGCAGGAGTTAGATCTTTCCGCATAGCTGACGCGGGTGGTGAACGCCATCTGCGTGGCGCCTGGATGCCGCATCCCGGTGCTTTTCACCCGAGGTCCAAGTTTCGTAAGCTGGGATCCGATATCATCGAGCGTTCTGCCGCCGATGCTGAAATAGCTATATGTCTTCACCAAATTCGCCGTGCCCGCCGGCAAGGCGGAACAAGCAAGCATCAGGGCGCAAAGCAGGGATCGTTTCATCATGTTGCCTCTTTGCCTACCTTGCGCTACGGCCGTTGCCGACGCAACGGAATTGATCTTTGGTGGATCACACATGGTTTATCGACAATGACGACAGGGCGATGGCAGCTGGCGCATGGGCGCCATCTCGACCTTGGCGGCAAGGCGGTGATCGTCGGTATACTCAATGTCACGCCGGACAGTTTTTCTGACGGCGGACTGTTCGTCGCGCCCGAACAGGCGATTGCCCAGGCGCGCCGGATGGCGGAAGAGGGGGCCTCCGTCATTGACGTCGGTGGCGAATCGACACGCCCCGGCGCATCTCCGGTAGCCATCGAGGAAGAGCAGGCCCGCGTGCTGCCTGTCATCGAGGCGCTCGCCGGGCTCGGCGAGGCGCTGATTTCGGTCGACACCTATCGCGAGGACACCGCCCGGCTTGCCGTCGCCGCCGGCGCGCATATCCTCAACGACGTCTGGGGTCTGCAACGCGAACCGGGCATCGCGCGGGTCGCGGCCGAAACCGGCGCCGGGCTTGTCATCATGCACACCGGGCGTGACAGGCAAAAACTGCCCGACGTGATCGAGGATCAGTTTTTCTTCCTCGGGAAGTCCCTGGAAATCGCCCGGCGAAGCGGCGTTGCCGACGACCAGATCGTGCTCGATCCGGGCTTTGGCTTCGCCAAGGAAACCGCGGAGGAAAATCTCGACCTGATGGCACGGTTTTCCGAGCTCGATGTCTTGGGCTTTCCGCTGATGGCCGGTACATCGCGAAAGCGCTTCATCGGCGCCGTCACCGGCCGCGACGCCTCGGCCAGAGACGCCGGAACAGCGGCGACGAGCGTCATACTGAGGCTCAAGGGCGCGCGGCTTTTTCGCGTCCACGATGTCGCAATCAATGTGGATGCGCTGGCGGTTGCGGATGCTATGCTGGCGCGTGAAACCGCCGAATAGCCCGCAAATCGAAATGCGTAGATCAAAGGCCTTAGAGCGTAGTACCCAAGCGGACGCGCATCGCTCCAATCGAGCAGGACGCTGAGCGATGTATATCATCCGCATGAAAAATTGCGCCTTCTTCGCTCGGCACGGCGTGCTGGATGAGGAGGAGACGCTTGGCCAGCGCTTCTATGTCGACGCTGCGCTCACCGTCGAACCCGGCCGCGCGCTGGTCGATGATTCCATTGAGGATACCGTCCACTATGGCATTGCCTTCGGGGTGATCGAAAAGATCATCACCGGGGAGAGGCGTTTTCTGATAGAAGCGCTGGCGCTGGAGGTGGCCCGGGCGCTGACAGCCCGCTTTCCCCAGATAAAAAAGGCCGAGATCACTGTGCGCAAGCCGAACGCGCCGGTGCCCGGCGTGCTCGATCATGTCGAGGTGACCGTTGCCTGGCCCCAATAACACGGTCTACCTCAGCCTTGGCGGCAATCTCGGCGACCCGGCAAGGTCGATGGGCGCGGCGCTGCGCATGCTGGACGCCGACGGGAACACGAGCGTCGTTGTCGTCTCCTCGCTTTACCGCACGCCGCCCTGGGGCAAGCTCGACCAGCCGGATTTTCTCAATGCGGCCGCCGAAATTTCGACCGTGCTCGCGCCACATGCATTGCTCGATCTCTGTCTCGACGTCGAGCGCAGGCTGAAGCGGGTGCGCGAGGAGCGCTGGGGTCCACGGCTGATCGACATCGACATTCTGGTGTTCGGCGATCGGATCATCCACGAAACCGGGCTGGAAGTGCCGCATCCGCGCATGCTGGAGCGCGCCTTCGTTCTTGCGCCGCTGGCCGAGATCGCGCCTGACCTCACCGTCGACGGCAGAAGCGTGGCAGAGCGGCTTGCCGCTCTCGACAGCGCCGGCATCGAGCAATTGTCGTCCGGCCGGGATTGGTGGCTGACCTAAAGCATCGAACCAAAACCTCTAACCATTTTTGGCTCCGATGCACTGAGCTCAGCCGGAAAACCCGCCGCCGTCGAGGAACACCTGTTCCTCCGGCGTCGTCTCGCGGCCAAGCATCCTGTTTCGATGCGGAAAACGGCCGAAGCGCTGAATGATCTCCAGGTGCTCGACGGCATACTTCAGATAGGATTGGGCTTTGGCGGTGGTGAGGTCCACCGATTTGAGCTGGTCGGCGAGATGCTCCGAATGCTCATAAGGCAAATAGAGGAAGACGCGAAGCTCTTCGTCGAGCGCCAGATCCTGGCCGGCGGCGATCGCCTTTTCGGCAAAATGCCTTGCCAGCGGGTCGGTGGCATACATATGGCCGGTGCCGCGAAAGCAGTTTCGCGGGAACTGGTCGAGCAGGATCATCAGCGCCAGTGAGCCTTCGGCATGCTCCGACCATCCGTCGCATTCACGCCGCGCGGCAGCGTAATGCAGCTCAAGAAACCAGTTGCGGAACTCCGCGTCGAAGGCGTCATTCTTCTCGAACCATGCATCTTTCCCGGCGTCACGCCAGAATTTGGTGACGGAGAGCGCGCGCTCGTCCAGTTCGATCATCTGTTTGCTCTCCAATGTTTAGTCGGCAGGCTCGGATTTGTGCAGAACGCCGGCGGTTTCTTCATTGAGCGCCTGACCGGAGCGGCGCGGCTGGCTGAGCGGTGTCGGAATGGGTGTGCCGATATTGCCCTTGAGGAAGCGCGCTCCGGCGCGAACCCCTTCGGCGAGCTGCAACTCGAAACGGGCGGAATCGCGGTGGCGGACGTCCTCGATCACCTCGGCAACTTCCTCGGGGTCGACGCCCAGTGCTTCCAGCGTGGAGCCGCCGAAGACAAGCGCTGATTCGAAGGTTTCGCGAATCTGGAAATCGACGTCGGCACGTATCAACTGCAGTGCGGTTCCGCGGTCGAAAGCGCGTGCCAGCACGGTGAGCAGGGGAAACTCCGCCTTGATCAGCTTTGCGATGCGGACGGCGACATCGGGCTTGTCGACGCAGATCAACACGGCGCGCGCGCGGCCGGCGCCGGCGGCACGCAGAATGTCCAGCCGCGTGCCGTCGCCATAATAGACCTTGAAACCGAAATCGGCCGCCGCCTGGATCATCTCGACCTCATTGTCGATGATCGAGACGTCGATCCCGCGCAGCAGAAGCGGCTGGCTGGCGATTTGGCCGAAGCGGCCGAAGCCGATGATCAGCACGCTGCCGGTCAGGCCATCGGCGATGTCGACGCCTTCGAGCGACTGCTCGTCGCGTGGCGTCAGATACCGCAATGCCAGAATGGCCAGCGGCGTCAGCACCATGGAGATGATGACGATCGCCGTCAGCGTCGCGTTAGCCTGGCTGTCGATGATGCCGACCGCCGCGGCGGCGGAATAGAGAACGAAGGCGAATTCGCCGCCTTGCGCCATGAAGACGGCGCGCTCGAGCGCTTCCCTGTGGCCGGTCTTGAGGATGCGGGCGACGAGGTAGATGCCGATCGCCTTTATCACCATGTAGGCGACGACGTAGATGGCGACAAGCCGCCAGTTCTGGGCAACCACGTGCAGGTCGAGCGACATGCCGACAGCGAGGAAGAACAGCCCGAGCAGCACACCGCGGAATGGTTCGATGTCGGCCTCGAGCTGATGGCGGAAGGTGGATTCCGACAACAGCACGCCAGCCAGGAAAGCGCCCATCGCCATCGACAGGCCGCTGAGCTGCATGGCAAGCGCCGACCCCAGAACGACCAGAAGGGCGGCGGCGGTCATCACTTCGCGGGCGCGGGCATCCGCCAGGATGCGGAAAAACGGATTGAGCAGGTAGCGCCCGGCCAGCACCAGCCCGACGATGGCGGCAAGACCGATGCCCACGTCCGTCAGCCGCTGCGTCAAGCTCATATCGGCGCCGCCCGGTGCCAGGAAAGCGATCAGCGCCAGCAGCGGCACGATCGCCAGGTCTTCGAGCAGCAGGATGGAGACAATGCGCTGGCCTTTTGGCGCGGCGATCTCGCCGCGTTCCTCCAGAAGCTGCATGACGATCGCCGTCGAGGTCAGCACGAAACCGGCGCCGGCGACGAAGGATTGCGAGACCGGAAAACCTCCCGCCAGTCCGAGCCCGGTCAGCAACAGCGCGCAGACGCCGACCTGCAATGCGCCAAGGCCAAAGATCTCTCGCCTGAGGCCCCACAGCCGTGACGGCTGCATCTCCAGCCCGATGATAAACAGGAACATGACGACGCCGAGCTCGGCGACGTGAAGAATGGCTTCCGATTCGGAAAAGATGGCGATGCCGAACGGGCCGATGACCACGCCGGCCGCCAGATAGCCGAGGATGGAGCCAAGCCCGATGCGCTTGAAGATCGGCACGGCGACAACACCTGCGGCGAGCAGCGCCACGACGTGGATCAGATCGCTGCCCGCTGCTTCTGCCGCCATGCCTGCCGTTCCGTTCTCTCTAGGGACCGCTGCACGTGCTGCGGCATCGAGCCGCCAAGATAGGGGCTTCGGCTGAGATCGAACAGTCCGAATCCGGAAACTGGTGCAGCAGTGTTGCAGGCGCGCTCCACAACTTTATCCACCGGCTGCGTTGTGTGTTGCAGCAATCGGGCGCTAAGGACGCCGCGGCTTTGGCCGTGAAGGGCGGATGACGATCAAGTCGGCCGCCCTTTTTGAGGGAGACGACTGACATGAAGACATTTTTGCTTGTTGCCGTTGGCATCGCGGCGCTTGCCGGATCGGCCTGCTCGAAGGCGCCGGACTGCACCACCGAAATGCTGACCAAGAAGGCCCAGGACATGACCGCAGCCCTTCAGGAGGCGATTACCAAGGATCCGGCCAAGGCAGCCGATCTCACCGCCAAGGTCCAGGCGGTCACAACCAAGTATCAGGGCGCGACGACGGCGGAGGAGGCCTGCAAGGCCTATGACGAGCTGACGGCCGCCATCAAGGCCTGAGAACCGATTTGAGTTTTGCTAAAAGAAGCGGTGGCGGTGGCTGCCGCTTTTTTGGTGAATAGTGAATAGTGAATAGTGAGTAGTCAGTAGTCAGTAGTGAGTATCTAATTCCATTCACCATTCACCATTCACCATTCACTAAATTGCACAGCGCGTTGCATTTTCACTGGATGCGCAGAGGATCGTTCAGTTCGGCGCGATGGAGCCGACTTCGAGCGTATCGACGCGCTTCAGCTTCATGCCGATGACCGGCACCAACTGCTGGTCGACGCGCACCGCAACCGTCACTGTCATCGAATTGTCGTTGGGGACAAGAGCCTGCATGACGCCGCGCAACTGGTTACGGTTGATGGTGAAGACGACCTTGTTGGCGCTGACCACATTGCCGCCGATGATGTCGAGCCCGGAACCGGCGGCACCGCCCATGAAGCTGCCCTTGTAGCCCTCGCGGCCCTTGTGCTGGATCGTCGCCGACATCTGCTGGGTGAACATGCCGACCCGGCAACCGCCGTCGAGCGACATGCCGATCTTGCCGTCCGGCGTCGAACCGGTGAAATTGCAGGTGAATTTCGTGCCTTTGTATTTGCCTGCGACGATTTCCCCCGGGCCGACCCATTCGCCTTTCACCGATTGAAAGAACTTCTTGTCCCGTTCTGCCGCAAAGGTCTTTTCAGCCATGCCGGCGGTTGTTGAAACCACGACTGCCATGGGCAGGACGCTAGACAAGATCACGCTTTTCATCGACGACACCCGGCAACAAAGAGACTGGTTTGGAACCCGTCCGACCATGAACAAGATTGGTTAATGCTTCGTCACCGCTTGCGCATGACCCCGAAAATCGGACGCGGTTTGCGCTCGGATCATGGGCAGAACAAACGTGCTGCAGCATCCCTTCGCGCGCCACCAGGACGTGCCGCGTCGGAGACGGTCGTCAGGTGTCGGAAGCGGATGTTTCCTTCTGCTTTTTGGTTGCAAATGATGTCAGCGCGGACAGGAAATCGCCCATGCCGGGCCGCCTCGCGGCGCTGAAGGGCAGGGGCCTTGCGGTCTCCATCGCAGCAATGCCGATGCGCGCCGTCATCATGCCGTTGACGACGCCTTCNCGCCTTCGCCAAGTTTTGCCGAGAGCCGGGCGGCAAGGCCATGGCCGACGATCTGCTGCACGAAACTGTCGCCGACGGCAATCGAGCCGGTCACCGCCAGATGGGCGAGAACGCTGCGTGCCAGCCGGAAGAACCCCAGCGTGCCCGGCCGGCCGCCATAAAGCTCCGACAGGCGGCGAATCAGCCGGCCGGCTTCGAACACGACATAGGCGACGTCGACCAGAGCGCGAGGGCTGACCGCCGTCACCAGCGATACACGCTTTGCCGCTTCGAGGATCATCACCTTGGCGCGCGCATCGAGGGGGCCGAGGATTTCGGTCTCGGCCAGGCGCACCAGATTGCCACCGTCGATGATCTCGTCGCGCAAGTCTGCCAGGGCGCGTCTGCCGGCCGCGGTTTCGGGCTTGGCCGCGACAAAGGCCGACAATTCGTCGACCACGGCGCGAGCGGCTTTCGGATCGTCGCGGGCGATGGCGTCGAGCGCCAGCTTCTGCAGCTTTTCGACCTCGGCGAGGCGGGCGATCGCCAGGAACTCGCGGGCAAGGATGACCAGAAGCGCGAGCAGCGCGATCACGGCCATGCCGGCGGCCAGCCAGCCCAGCCATTCGGCACGGGCAAACAGATCGCGAATCAGCTGGTCGGTCCAAAGGCCGAGGGCCAGCGAAACCAGAACGCCCAATGCTCCGAAAAACAGGCTGCCTGATATCGAGCGCTGCCTCGGCGCGGTCGCCGGCGGCGGTTCGGCGGCGATGATGTCCGGCTCGTCGAAAACGTCGATTTCCGCCGGCGTGACGACGGCAAGGTCAGCGTTTACGGTGCGTGGTTTTCTGGCCGCAGCGGTGTCGGGCTGGCGCAAGGCCGCCTGTTGCTTTGGCGGGGCTTCCGGCTCGATGCGAAATGCCGCCGGCTTGCGGGGCGCGGTCATGCCAGATGATCTCCGATCAGGAACTGCAGGGCGCGGTCGAGCCTGATATGCGGCAGCGACAGCGTGACGCCTTCGGCAGTGCGTTCGAGTTTTGGCGGGCGAAAGCGCACGAAGCGGATCGCCGGGTCCTCATTGCCCTGCCGATGACCTGGGCTCTGCCGATGGCTTGGGTTCTGCCGACGGTCTGGTCCAGAGACATCGAACACTGCATCAATTTTCTCCGGTAAGTCACCTGGAAATATGGCTGTTTCTGTTCTGCCATCGAATGTTTCGCCGTTGATCTTTTCACCTTTCAACGGTGTACCGATGATGACCGGCAGCGTTTCACGGCCTTGCTTGACCGTGCCTTCCCGGGTCGCCCGCACCGCCGCCAGGGCGACCACGTCGACTTCGGCGCCGGTGAAATTTGCGCGCGCCACGGCACGGTCGGCAAGCCGCCGCACGATCGCCTGCAGCCGGTCATGGCTTTCGTGATGCAGATGGTCCGCCTTTGTCGCCGCCACCAATATGCGGTCGATGCGCCTTGAAAAAAAGTCGGTCAGGAAATTGCCGCGACCGGGGCGGAAGCAGGCGAGGATTTCGGTCACCGCACGTTCGAGATCGGCCATCGCGCCGGGCCCCGCATTCAAGGCCTGCAAGGCGTCTATCACAACGATCTGACGGTCGAGGCGCGTGATGTGCTCCCGGAAGAACGGCTTTACGACATGCGTCCTGTAGGCCTCGTAGCGCCGCTCCATCATCGCCGGAAGCGACCCGGGCCGCGCCCGCCGCTCGCTCAGGCCCGGCAACGGCGCGAAGGTCAGCGCCGGTGAGCCCTCAAGGTCGCCGGGCATCAGGAAACGGCCGGGTGGCAAGGTCGAAAGCGCCCGCTCGTCGAGCTTGCATGCCTTGAGATATGCGGCGAAGCTCTCGGCCAGGCGTCGCGCCGTCATCTCATCGGCGTCGGCATTCGGGTCGATTGCGGCGGAGAGCGCGCGCCATTCCTGCGAAAGGTCGGCGCGCACCGGCAGCACGGCCATGTCAAAGGCTTCGCATGAGAAATCAGCGTAGGATTTCCCGAGCAGCGGCAGGTCAAGCAGCCATTCCCCAGGATAGTCGACGATATCGACCGACAATCTGCCTGCTGAGAACATGCGGCTCCAGCCGGAGGCCGATTCATATTCGATGGTAAGCCTCAGCTCGGAAATGGCACGTGTCGAATCCGGCCACAGGCGGTCGTTGACCAGGGCCGCGATGTGGTCCTCGTACTGGAATCGCGGCACGGCGTCATCGGGTTGCTCTTCGAGGAAGGCACGGGCGATACGCCCCGATTTCTGCGCCTCGAACAGCGGCAACCGCCCACCGTGGATCAGATTGTGGACAAAGGCTGAGATGAACACCGTCTTGCCGGCGCGGGAGAGGCCGGTAACACCCAGCCGCAGCGATGGCGAAAAAAGCCCGGTAGCGCGCCCCGACAGCGTATCCAGGGCAATCTTCGCCTCGTCGGTGAAAGTGGTCAGCGATGATGCCAAAATGCGGTCTCTCGGGGCTTCGGTCCGCCCCGATATAGGCGCTGCCGGCTAGTGTGGCGAATCCGAAATTCGCAGTACCTTGGAGCATCGCAGTGAGCGAATTTCGGATTCTAAGTCACACTGGCAAACCATCGTTTCTAGCGTGGTTTTGGATTTGAAGTTCCTGAACGCTGACGAAATTGAAGTGGCAGGAACGTCAAATCCACCACGCTACGTTTGAAATGGCGTCAGATATCGGCCGGCGACAGGAAGGCTTCGAGATAGCCGGTGCCTTGCGCGGCGTTGGCAAGACTGCCTGGAAAACGGACGACCGCTAGGCCGGAGGTCGGGAAGCCGTGGTTCAGCATTCCCCTGGCAGCCTCCTCGCCATCGCCCGAAAGCGCGATAGTGAGATCTTCCGTCATCGGATTGTGGCCGACGACGAGCAGCGAGCCTGGCTCGCCATTGCCGCGGATGAGGTTGAGATAGCCGGCGGCATCCTCGCTGTAGAGCGTCTCCAGGAACAGGACCCGGCCCGTATCGGTGTGACCGGCCAGGCCCTCAAGCGTTTGGCGCGCTCGCTTTGCATTCGAGCAAAGGGTCAGGTCCGGAATGTAGCTGCAGGCCCGCATGACCGCACCCATCGTTTCGGCGTCGGCGACGCCGGATGCGTCGAGCGGACGATCGAAATCGCGCATGCCCGGCAGGGCCCATCCGGCCTTCGCATGCCTCAGCAGATAAAGCTTGCTCACCGGTCCCTCGCTTGTGCCAAACACCGAAACTCGTCAAAAGGCGCTGCGGGATTAGTCATGAGAAACGCCTTGCGCACAATGGCCGGCGCCCTACAAACCTAACGAATCATACGCGAATTCGGTCGCGCCCTTCATGCGAATGATGCGGCCCAAGGCATTTTGGCCGAGATTAACAATTGCGTGAATCAGTCGTCGATTGCGCTTGTGCAGCATTCGGTCCGTGAATATATAGGCGCCAAATTTGGGGCTGTCTGGGTGAGTCGAATGAACGACATCGTTACCGCCGATTACGTACCCTCCGAAGACGAGCCGTTCATGAACGAGCGGCAGAAATCCTACTTTCGCCTGAAGCTCGTCACCTGGAAGAACGACATACTGCGCGAAGCGCGCGAAACTCTCGAAATCCTGCAGCAGGAAAACGCCAACCACCCCGATCTCGCCGATCGCGCCTCTTCGGAAACCGACCGCGCCATCGAACTTCGCGCCCGAGATCGCCAGCGGAAACTCATTTCAAAGATCGATTCTGCGCTTCAGCGCATCGATGAAGGCACTTACGGCTATTGTGAGGAAACCGGCGAGCCGATCGCGCTGAAGCGGCTCGACGCGCGTCCGATCGCGACCCTGTCGATCGAGGCGCAGGAGCGCCACGAACGCCGCGAGAAGGTCTACCGCGACGACTGAAGCACGGGCGAAGCGTCCAAACGGGCGAAGCGTCTGAAAGCAGCCAGCGAATTTGTCTTGGCCGGTCTCCGGCCATTTTTTTGTTGGCTGTTGGCCGGTTATCTCTTCTGGCTGGACAACTCGCCGAGAAGCTTCGTCATCTCGTCATCGAGAGACGACGGCGCTTTCGCCGCCGGCTTGCTCTCCGGCTTGGCGGGGTGCGGGTCATCAAACGGGACCTCGAGCTCCCTCATCAGCGTATCGTCGATGGAATCCTCTTTTGCCGGGGAATTCGGCTTTGCCGGGGAATCCTGTCTTGCCGGAGATGGCGCGTACCGAACAGCATTGGTGTAGGCGGGCAGCGGCGTGATGGTCGCCGATTGAGGGCTTTGCGCTGCTGGCCTCGGCGCCGGCGCGGGCTGATGCGCCCGGCCAGGCGTTGGGGCGTTGCTTGCCGGCTGCGGAGACGGTGCTTGCCTCACTGGCGCGGGAGCCGGTTGCGGCGCGCGCGGCGGCGGTGCCGGCTGATGGCCGCCGCCATCTCCGGTCAGGGCAGGACGGCGCAGCGCCGACAGCCTGATGTCGCGTTCGACGACGACGTCGGTCGGGCCGCCGATCAGCAGCAGGTGCTCGATATCGTCGCGGCGCACCAGCACCAACCGGCGGTGACTGTCGACTGCGGTGGCGTCCATCACCGCCAGCCGCGTCTTGCGGTTCCTGCCGCCGGCAACGAATGTTCCAAAAGTCAGATTGCGGACCAGCTTGATGATGAAGAGAACGATGACCACAAGGACAAGCGCGACAAAGGTCCACAGGATCGCCGCGGCATAACCGGGACCCGCCACGCTATCCAGCCACTGCAGCATTGGTGCACCCAAAATCAGCTTTCGAAGAAGACGCGACACTAGACTGTTGCGGCACGCGACTGCAAGTTACGTTTCGCGCTTCGTGAACAGCTTGAAACACCCATGTGGTGGATTTCAAGCTCCTGCGAATTGAGGGCGTCAGCGTCCCCACTTCAATCCACGACGCTGGATTTTCAGCAAGTTGCTGGCGTGATGAATCCGAAATTCGCTCGCGTCGGACCAGGAATGATGCGAATTTCGGATTCGCCGCACCAGGCGCCGAACGGGTGTCATTTTTAGCGGACAGTTGCCGCCAAGGCCTTTTCCGGACCCTGAGAATGTGATTCAACCGGGCAGGGGCAAGTACCGGAATTCACGAGCAGGGGGCAGATGGCCAAGGAAGCGCGCGGCGATTTCTATCCGGTACCGATCGTCGACCAGAACACGCGACCGGGCGCGGTCACCCGGCTCATCGTCTTCATCGTTGTGCTGACAGGGGCGGCGATCGTTTTCGGCCTTTTCCGAGAACGTCTTGGCGATCCATTCCTGCTTGGAATGCTTGGCGTGCTGGCGATGATCGGTGTCGGCTTCCTGTTCGCCACCGCCATCGGCTTCGTGCAGATCAGACCGCGCTCGACGAGTGACGAGCTGTCGAAGGCCTTCGTCGATTCAATGTCGCAAGGCCTTCTGGTCACCGACACCAAGGGTCGTGTCGTCTACGCCAATCGGGCCTATGCCGACATGACGGGCGCGGCTTCTGCGGCGGATCTAAAGACCGTCGAAGGGTTGCTGTCCGATGTTCCCGAGGCCTCGGTGACCATATACCGGCTCGCCTCCGGCCTGCGCGACGGCCAGCCCGGCGACGGTGAGTTTCGCCTTGCCCAATCCATTCGACCCGGCGCCGAGCCGGGCGCGCGCTGGTACCGTGTCCGCGCCCGCGCCTTCAGCGTTCCGGGCCAGCGGCTGCCCTTGCTCGCCTGGCAACTCGCCGACATCTCGAAAGAACGGGCCGAGCAGGAGCGCTTCTTCCTTGATCTGCAGGAGGCCATCGACCATCTCGACCATGCGCCTGCCGGCTTCTTTTCGGCCGACCAGGAAGGCCGCGTCACCTACATCAACGCCACGCTTGCGGAGTGGCTGGGCATCGACCTGACGAGCTTCACGCCTGGTGCCGTCACGCTTGCGGAGATCGTCGCTGGCGACGGCATGGCGCTGGTCCGCTCGGTCAAGGCCGATCCCGGCACCACCCGCAATGCGGTCATCGATCTCGATCTGACGACAGTGAAGGGCGAGGCGCTGCCTGTGCGTTTCATGCATCGGGTTTCGGCCAGCCGCGAGGGCGCCAACGGTCCGACGCGCACCATCGTGCTCAACCGGACGGAAGGCGAGGACGCTTCCGCCGATCTGCGCGCCTCGGAGATCCGCTTCACCCGCTTCTTCAATTCGACCCCGATGGCAATAGCGGCTGTCGACAACCGCGGGCGCATCCTGCGCACCAACGCGCCTTTCCTGTCGCTGTTTTCCTCCGTCGTCGACGGGGACGCGGTCGATCGGCGCGTGCGGCTGGACACGGTGATCCATGAGCGCGACCGCCCCGCCTTTGCCGCGGCGTTCGAAAAAGCGCGACAACGGCAGGCCGATATCGAACCGATCGATACGCTGCTGCCCGGCAATGAAGAACGGCACATGCGCTTCTACGTCAACGCGGTTGCCGACGGCACCGGCGAGGGCGCCGAAGAATCGGCCATCGTCTACGCCGTCGAGACCACCGAGCAGAAGGCGCTCGAGGGCCAGATGGCGCAAAGCCAGAAGATGCAGGCGGTCGGCCAGCTTGCCGGCGGCATCGCACACGACTTCAACAATGTGCTGACCGCCATCATCATGGCGTCGGACCTGTTGTTGACCAACCACCGCCCGTCGGACCCGTCCTTCCCCGACATCATGAACATCAAGCAGAACGCCAACCGGGCGGCCTCGCTGGTGCGGCAGCTTCTGGCCTTCTCGCGCAAGCAGACGCTGCGGCCGGAGGTGCTCAACCTGACCGACGTGCTTGCCGATCTGCGGATGCTGCTGGCCCGTCTGGTCGGCAACGACATCAAGCTGAAGGTCGATCATGGCCGCGATCTGTGGCCGGTGAAGGTCGACATCGGGCAGTTCGAGCAGGTGGTGGTCAACCTGGCGGTCAATGCGCGCGACGCGATGCCGAACGGCGGCGAACTCACCGTGCGCACCCGCAACGTGACCACACAGGAGAGCAAGAGCCTTCCCTACCGCGAACTTGCGCCTGCCGATTATGTGGTGGTCGAAGTTGAAGACACAGGCAGCGGCATCGCCCCCGAAGTGCTCAAGAAGATTTTCGAACCCTTCTTCACCACCAAGGAGGTCGGCAAGGGCACCGGCCTCGGCCTGTCGATGGTCTATGGCATCATCAAGCAGACAGGCGGCTTCATCTTCTGCGATTCCGAGGTCGGCAAGGGATCGGTGTTCCGCATCTTCCTGCCGCGCTACATTGCAGAGGCGAGAACGGCAGGCGAGCCCGGCGAGGCGCCGGCTGCACCGGCAAAGGTCGCCGACGCAGCCAAGGACCTGTCAGGTTCGGCCACGGTGCTGCTCGTCGAGGACGAGGATGCCGTGCGCATGGGCGGCATGCGGGCGCTGACGTCGCGCGGTTACACCGTCCACGAAGCGTCCTCGGGCGTCGAGGCGCTGGAAATCTTCGAGGCGCTCGGCGGCAAGGTCGACATTGTCGTTTCCGATGTGGTGATGCCTGAGATGGATGGGCCGACGCTGCTTGGCGAATTGCGCAAGCGGCAGCCGGACATCAAATTCGTCTTCGTTTCCGGCTACGCAGAGGACGCGTTCGCCAAGAACCTGCCGGCAGACGCGCATTTCGGTTTCCTGCCGAAGCCGTTTTCGCTCAAGCAACTGGCCACAATCGTCAAGGACGTGCTGGAATCTTAGGGCTCACTAATTCGCACTTGCGAAATGGTGTGAGACTGCCATGATTATGGGGCCAAACAGACGGCGGGTTTTGGGGGAGCATGCCGTGACGCCGCACAATGAAGCAGGCAAGGGTGATTATGCGGCAACAGTGCTGTTGCCGGGCGATCCGCAGCGTGCCGAATGGATGGCGGAAACCTTTCTCGAGGCGCCGCGTTGCGTCAACCGTCGAAGGCAGGCCCTCGGCTTTACCGGCTTGTTTCGCGGCAAGCCCGTCAGCATCCAGTCCACCGGCATCGGCGTCTCGTCGTTCCTGATCTACGCCCATGAATTGCTGGACTTCCATGGCGTGAGGACACTGATCCGCACCGGTACCTGTGGTGCCTTGACTGCCGCGGTCAAATTGCGCAGTTTAGTGATCTCGCAAGCGGTGCGGGGTGAAAGTGCCGAGAGCGGCCAGGTTTTTGGGCTTTATGGTGCTGATGCCGGACCCGATCCGGAGCTGGTTTCCCAAGCCCTGGCCCGGGCTGCCGAAATCGGCATCGAACATCAGGCCGGACTGACCATCTGCAGCGACATATTCTATCACCCCAAGGGGCGCGACCGCTTCGCCGAAGCGCAGGCACAGGGCGCGCTGGCCGTGGATATGGAGACCAGCGCGCTCTATCGCATCGCCGCGCATTTCGGCGCCAGGGCCTTGTCGATGCTGACTGTCGTCGACAATGTGGTGACCGGCGAGCAAACCGATTATTCCGAACGCCAGGCGCTCTTCACCGATATGACCCGCCTGGCACTCGATGTCGCGATCGAAAGTTAAGCTGCTTGCCGCTTCGGCGCCGTGTGTTCTTCGATGGCGGGCCGATGGCCGCGGAGATAGAGAGCACAGGTCGTCCGCAGCATCGAGGCGAAGTTGGGAATCTGGCCATTGATCTCGATGGCCTCGTCATAAAGCTTCGAGATGAATTTCGGCGTCGTCAGGCCCTGGCTGTCGGCGATCTCGTCGAGCAATGCCCAGAACGTCGCCTCGAGCTGGATGCTGGTCGAATGCCCGTCGATACGAATAGACCGGTTGATCTGCCGGTAGCCATCCGGATCCTGCCCGGCAAAAACCCTGCACATCGTTACCTCCCGTTCTAATTGATCTGGCCGTTCTTATTGATTTTGGGCGCAATCAGCAGTGATTCGCGCCTTTGGCAGTACCTTGTCGTGGCCAATTATCTTCAGCTGGAAAGCGGAAAACAGCAATCGGACTTTCGTCCTTAAGCGGTTTTCCCCGTCGTTAGATTAGCGCGTGGTAATCGGCTGCCACCACGTTTGCCGCAACCCGCGCATAATCACGCCGACGCGCACATCGCGCTTACCGCACGGAGTGTCATTTGGCGAAGGTGATCCACACCATGATTCGGGTTCTCGACGAGGCCCGGTCCGTCGACTTCTACCGAAAAGCGTTTGGACTGGACGTCGCCGAACGGCTCGATTTCGAAACTTTTACGCTCGTATATCTGAGCAATGCCGAGGCGGAGCTCGAGGTCGAGCTCACCGTCAACAAGGGCCGCCAGGAGCCTTATGCGCTCGGCGACGGCTACGGCCACCTCGCGGTTTCGGTCGCCGATCTGGACAGCGAGCATGACCGGCTCGGCGCGCTTGGCCTGAACCCGAAGAAGATCGTCGAGTTCAACCGCGACGGAGCGCTGCTCGCACGCTTCTTCTTCATCGAGGATCCCGATGGCTACAAGATCGAGGTTCTGCAGCGTCAGGGCCGGTTCAAATAGGAGATACTCGGCCGCGCCGGCCAGCGCGGCGCCAGCCAGGGCACCTTCGGGTGCAGATAGCAAGCAAGGGAGGAACAATTGGTCACAATTTATGAGAGCAAGCCGGTCCATGAAACGAAGCCTGTTCTATCGCGCCGCGAGCTACTGAAGCGCGGCGGTGTCGGCGCGCTGCTGGTCATTTCAGGCAGAGCCGTCATCAGCCCGGAACATGCCTGGGGTCTCGAAACATCCGCGCTCAAGCCCGAAACCATGGCGACCCTGATCCAGATGTCGCGCGACATCTACCCGCACGACCAAGTGCCTGACAAATATTACGCAATCGCCGTCAAGGCGCACGATGAGCAGGCCGGCAAGGACCCTGCCCACAAGGACCTTATCGAAAAGGGTATCGCCGATCTCGACCTGAAATCGGGCAAGGACGGCTACACCGGTCTCGGCTGGGAGGAGCAGCGCGTTGCCGTGCTCAGGGATATCGAGGACACGCCGTTCTTCCAGGCCGTCCGCGGCGGGCTTGTCGTCAGCCTCTACAACCAGAAGGAGGTCTGGCCGATCTTCGGCTACGAGGGCGAATCCTACTCCAAGGGCGGCTACATGGCGCGCGGGTTCGACGACATCGAGTGGCTCTGAGCCCCATCGTCGCAACCGCACACAGACATCAATGGGAGGAAACCTTGGCAGCACCATTTGATCTCAACAACGACGGCGTGGTCGTCATCATCGGCTCGGGCGCCGGCGGCGGCACGCTCGGCAATGAACTTGCGCAGAAGGGCATCGATGTCGTCATGCTGGAGGCGGGCGCCCGTCACGAATACGAGGATTTCATCAATGACGAGTGGGATTCATTCGCCCAACTCGCCTGGACGGACAAGCGCACGACCTCGGGCGACTGGCGGGTGGCGAAGGATTTCCCCAACCTGCCGGCATGGATCGTCAAGGCGGTCGGCGGCTCGACCACGCACTGGGCGGGCGCCTCGCTGCGCTTTCAGGAGCACGAATTCAAAACGCTTTCGACCTACGGAAAACTGGAAGGCGCGAACCTGCTCGACTGGCCGATCACGCTTGCCGAGCTCGAGCCCTACTACGCAAAGGCCGAAGACAAGCTAGGCGTGACGCTCACCAGCAACATCCCGGGCCTTCCCGGCAACAACAACTTCAAGGTGATGAAGGCCGGCGCCGACAAGCTCGGCTACAAGGAGTGCCACACCGGCCGGATGGCAATCAATTCCGAGCCGCGCGACGACCGCAATGCCTGCCAGCAGACCGGCTTCTGCTTCCAGGGCTGCAAATGGGGCGCCAAATGGTCGACGCTCTACAGCGAAATTCCCAAGGGCGAGGCGACCGGCCATCTCGAGGTCAGGCCGAATGCCATGGCCATCAAGATCAACCACGATGCGTCGGGCAAGGTAACCGGGGTCGTCTATGCCGACAAGGACGGCAGACTGAGGGAACAGAAGGCCCGCATCGTCGCGGTCGCCGGAAATTCGATCGAGAGCCCGCGGCTGCTGCTGAATTCGGCATCGAGCCAGTTTCCCGACGGCCTTGCCAATTCGTCGGGGCAGGTCGGCAAGAACTACATGCGCCACACCACCGGCTCGGTCTACGGCATCTTCGACAAGCCGGTGCATATGTATCGCGGCACCACCATGGCCGGTATCATCCGCGATGAGGCCCGCAACGATCCCTCGCGCGGTTTCGTCGGCGGCTATGAACTCGAGACGCTGTCGCTCGGCCTGCCGTTCATGGCCGCCTTCCTCAATCCCGGCGGCTGGGGGCGTTCCTTCACCACGGCGCTCGACCACTACGACCACATGGCCGGCATGTGGATCGTCGGCGAGGACATGCCGCGCCAGGAAAACCGCATCACGCTGCATGCCGATATCAAGGACGAGCACGGCATGCCGGTGGCGGACGTCCATTTCGACGACCATGCCAACGACACGGCGATGCGCAACCACGCCTACAAACAGGGCTCGGCGCTCTACGAGGCGGTCGGGGCGACGCGGACCTTCCCGACGCCACCCTATCCGTCGACCCACAATCTCGGCACCAATCGGATGAGCGAGAAGGCGGCCGACGGCGTCGTCAACAAGCATGGCCAGGCGCACGATATCAAGAACCTGTTCGTGTCGGATGGCAGCCAGTTCACCACGGGCGGGGCTGAAAATCCGACATTGACGATCGTGTCGCTGGCGATCCGTCAGGCCGAGTACATTGCCGGACAAATGTCGGCCAAAAGCATTTAGCCATAGCCTCCCGACTGCCTGCTGGCGCGGAACCTCACAAGGTTTCGCGCCTCTTTCTTGTCGGCCGTTCACCGCTTCGTGCAGGTCGAGGCGGTGAAGGCGCCGTCAGGCTGCTTCATGATGATGTCGAAGGACGGGCTGGTTTGGCCGTCCAGGGTGGCTTGCGTGAGCGAGATCGAGTTGCCGCCGGTCGTGTAGCCGCCCAACGGGCCCAACCAGGTGATCTCGCCATTTGCATTCATCTGATAGTTGTAGCCCTGCCGGGCGGTTCCGAAGCTCACCGGGCCGCTATAGACATTGCCCTTGACGGTGATGTCGCCAAGGCTGAGGAACATGCCAAGCAGATAGACTTCGCAGTGATAGGTGCCGTCCGGCAATTTGCCATCGGTGAAGTCGGCGCGGGCGCTGCCGGTTGCCGCAACCAGAAGCATGGTGCTGAAAATGCGAGAAATCCTGGAGGTCATGCGGTCGCTCTTTTGAAGATCGATCTTGCCCCATTTTCCTGCAGCGCCGCAACGGTTCGCCGTCTTTTGCTCAAAATTCATGCATTAATTCGCGAGTGATCAAAAATTGGGCGATAGCGGGGGACTTTTTCTCAAGCAGAGCACTGGCAGCGGCGCTTATCTTTGGCGGCTAATATATTAACCGGCTGATAGGGCTAGGAAATCCAGACCCGCTTGATTTTGCTCCTGCGGTTGGCACAGCCGTTGCATGGTCTGTTCGCGATGCGATCAACCAGTCAGGGAGTTTTGAAATATGCGGGGCAGTTTCTCGACAATAACAAAAATGTTTTCGGCAGGCGCGGTCACGGCCGGCCTGCTGATGAGCGTCCCGGCCAAGGCGGCTGACGACACGATCAAGGTGGGTATCCTCCACTCGCTGTCGGGGACCATGGCGATTTCGGAGACGACGCTGAAGGACGCCATGCTGATGCTCATCGAAGAGCAGAATGCAAAGGGCGGCCTGCTCGGCAAGAAACTCGAAGCGGTCGTCGTCGATCCGGCTTCGAACTGGCCGCTGTTCGCCGAAAAGGCGCGCGAGCTGATCTCCAAGGACAAGGTCGCGGCGGTGTTCGGGTGCTGGACCTCGGTGTCGCGCAAGTCGGTGCTGCCGGTGTTCAGCGAACTCGACAACATCCTGTTCTACCCCGTCCAGTATGAGGGCGAGGAGAGCGAGCGCAACGTGTTCTACACCGGCGCGGCGCCGAACCAGCAGGCAATTCCGGCTGTCGACTATCTGATGAGCGAGGACGGCGGTTCGGTGAAGCGCTGGGTGCTTGAAGGCACCGACTACGTCTATCCGCGCACCACCAACAAGATCCTCGAAGCCTATCTGAAAGCCAAGGGCGTCGCTGCCGAAGACATCATGGTCAACTACACGCCGTTCGGCTTCTCGGATTGGCAGACCGAGGTCGCGGCGATCAAGAAGTTCGGCTCCGCCGGCAAGAAGACCGCCGTCGTCTCGACGGTCAACGGCGACGCCAACGTGCCGTTCTACAAGGAGCTTGGCAACCAGGGCATCAAGGCCGAGGATATCCCGGTCATGGCCTTCTCGGTCGGCGAGGAAGAGCTTGCCGGCCTCGATACCGCGCCGCTCGTGGGTCATCTCGCCGCCTGGAACTATTTTCAGAGCATCGATACGCCCGAGAACGCCAAGTTCATCGCCGACTGGCACAAGTTCATCAAGAGCGACAAGCGCACCACCAACGACCCGATGGAAGCCCATTATGTTGGCTTCAACATGTGGGTGAAGGCGGTCGAGAAGGCCGGCACCACCGATCCTGACAAGGTCATCGACGCCGTGATCGGCGTCTCGGTGCCGAACCTGACCGGTGGCTATTCGACGATGATGCCGAACCATCACATCACCAAGCCGGTGCTGATCGGCGAAATCCAGGCCGATGGCCAGTTCGAGACCGTCTCGCAGACGCCTGACCTGGTGATGGGCGACGAGTGGTCCGACTATCTGGCCGATTCGAAGGACCTGATTTCCGATTGGCGCGCGCCTCTGTCCTGCGGCAATTTTAATGTCGCCACCGGCAAATGCGGCGGCAAGGGAACCAACTGATCCTCCCGGGTCTGACGGTCGTGGATTTCTCCACGACCTGGACCGCGACGCGTCCGGGCGAACTCGTCCTCTCCTCCAGTTCGCCCGGACGCGAAGTTTCAACCCTCAAGAATCGCAGAAATCGATGATCCTCACCCGCGCGATCGGCCTGACGCTGCTGCTCCTCCTGGGGATGCTGTCGCCGTCGAACGCTGCCGAAGCGGATCTGCGCGCCATCATTGCCAAATTTGCCACTGCCTCGAATTTCTCGGCCACCGAAGCTGTCGTTCGCGAGCTGGCGGCCACCGGTGATACTGCCGTCGAACGTCCGCTTGGCGCGCTTGCCGAGGGCGATCTTTACGTCCGCAAGGCCGATTCGCTGGTTTTCATCGGCAAGGCAGCTGGCGGCAGCGTTGAGCTGCTCGACCCGCTGAGCGGTGAAAAATCCGGTGACGCGGCCAAAAGCGAGATCACCAAGATCAAGGTCAACAACACGCTGCGCCGCGCCATCCGCGATGCGCTGGGCACGCTGACGCTCGGCGCAAAAAATCCGGCCGCGCGCATTGCCGCCGCCGACACCATGTTCAGGACGCCCGACGCGACAAACATCGAGCCGCTCGATGCCGCAATCGCCAGCGAGAGCGTGGCAAGCGTCAAAGCGCTGCTCGAACAGGCCCGCGCCGCATCGGTTCTGGTGTCCGACAGGCCGGAGACCGACAAACTGGCGGCGGTCGCCCTGATTGGCGGGCGCGGCGATCGCAACGCCCTGTCCCTGCTCACCGCCGTCGAGGCCAATTCCGAAGGCGCGGTCAAGGACGCGGCGACGGCGGCGATCGCCAACATCAATTCGACGCTGGCGCTGTGGGATGCGGGCCAGAACATCTGGTACGGCATTTCGCTCGGATCGGTGCTGCTGCTGGCGGCGATCGGCCTCGCCATCACCTTTGGCGTCATGGGCGTCATCAACATGGCGCATGGCGAAATGGTGATGCTCGGCGCCTACACGACCTTTGTCGTGCAGGAGGTGATCCGAACCTCCTTTCCCGGCCTGTTCGACTGGTCGCTGGTTATCGCGCTGCCGCTCGCCTTCTCGGTCGCGGCGCTCGTCGGCCTCGTCATCGAGCGGGGCGTGATCCGTTTTCTCTACGGCCGGCCGCTGGAGACGCTGCTGGCGACATGGGGCGTCTCGCTGATCCTGCAGCAGGCCGTGCGCACCATCTTCGGGCCGACCAACCAGGAGGTCGGCAATCCGTCGTGGATGTCGGGTTCGTTCTATATCGGCCAGCTTGCGGTGACCTGGAACCGGCTCTGGATACTGGTATTCGCGCTCGGCGTGTTCGCGGTGCTGCTTTATGTGATGAAGCGCACCCCCTGGGGCCTGCAGATGCGCGCCGTCACCGCCAATCGCCGCATGGCCGCTTCGATGGGCATCAGGACGCCGTGGGTCGACGCGCTTACCTTTGCCTTGGGATCCGGCATTGCCGGCATCGCCGGTGTGGCGCTCAGCCAGATCGACAATGTCTCGCCCAATCTCGGCCGCGGCTACATCATCGACAGCTTCATGGTCGTCGTCTTCGGCGGCGTCGGCAATCTCTGGGGCACGCTGGTCGGCGCCTTCTCGCTCGGCATCGTCAACAAGTTCCTCGAACCCTATGCTGGGGCGGTCCTCGGCAAGATCGTCGTGCTCGTCCTCATCATCCTGTTCATCCAGAAACGCCCGCGCGGCCTGTTCGCGCTGAAAGGCAGGTCGGTGGAAGCATGATCACCGGACGCTTCTTCGCCGCCGGCGCCGACCGCCGCATCGCCATCACGATCTTCATCCTTTTGGCGGTCGCCATCATCGTGCCGCTGCTCAATCTTGCGGTTTCGCCGACGAGTGCGTTCTACGTGCCGTCCTATGTCGTCGCGCTCACCGGCAAGTATCTCTGCTATGCGCTGCTCGCCCTGGCGCTCGATCTCGTCTGGGGCTATTGCGGCATCCTTTCGCTCGGCCACGGCGCCTTCTTCGCGCTCGGCGGCTATGCGATGGGCATGTATCTGATGCGCCAGATCGGCTCGCGCGGCGTCTACGGCAATCCGCTGCTGCCGGACTTCATGGTGTTCCTGAATTATGAGGAATTGCCGTGGTTCTGGTACGGTTTCGACCAATTCTGGTTTGCCGCGATCATGGTTCTTGCGGTGCCTGGCCTGCTCGCCTTCGTCTTCGGCTGGTTCGCCTTCCGCAGCCGCGTCACCGGCGTCTATCTGTCGATCATCACCCAGGCGATGACCTATGCGCTGCTGCTTGCTTTTTTCCGCAACGACATGGGTTTCGGCGGCAACAACGGCCTGACCGACTTCAAGGATATTCTCGGCTACAACGTGCAGGCGGATGCGACACGCTCGGCATTGTTCGCGGCCAGCGCCGTCACGCTGGCCCTCGCCGTCTTCGTCACCTGGGCGATCGTCGGTTCCAAATACGGCAAGCTGCTGATGGCGGTGCGCGACGCCGAGAGCCGCACGCGCTTTCTCGGCTGGCGGGCGGAAAACGTCAAACTGTTCGCCTTCACCGTGTCGGCTGTCATGGCCGGCATTGCCGGGGCGCTCTACGTGCCGCAGGTCGGCATCATCAATCCAGGCGAGTTCGAGCCGTCCAATTCGATCGAGGTCGTGGTATGGGCGGCCGTCGGCGGGCGCGGCACCATCGTCGGGCCGATCATCGGCGCGCTCGTGGTCAATGCCGGCAAATCCTGGTTCACCGGCGTGCTGCCGGCGTTCTGGCTGTTTGCGCTGGGCGGACTGTTCGTCGCCGTCACGCTGTTCCTGCCCAAGGGCATCGTCGGCATGTGGGATTCCTGGCGCGGCAATGCCAGGGCGCTGCGGGCAGCCTCGATCGCCGACCCGATCATTGGGGAGGCCGGCACCGATCCTGCCGTCCCGCCACCGCCGAAGATCGTTCGCTCGGCTGCGAGAACGCCGGGCGACTGGTCCGCATCCGGCCCCGAACCGCAGCCGGCGGAGTGAGCGATGCCGAAGAGCAACACCATCCTTTATCTCGACGGCGTCTCGGTTTCCTTCGACGGCTTTCGCGCCATCAACAATTTGTCGCTGGTGCTCGATAAGGGCGAGATGCGGGCGATCATCGGTCCGAACGGCGCCGGCAAGACCACGATGATGGACATCGTCACCGGCAAGACGCGCCCCGACTCGGGCGAGGTTTACTTCGACGGGCAGGTCGACCTGACGAAACATGACGAGGCCGAGATCGCCATGATGGGCGTCGGCAGGAAATTCCAGAAGCCGACGGTGTTCGAAAGCCACACGATCGAGGACAACCTGATGCTGGCGCTGAAGGGCCCACGCTCGATCTTCCCGGCACTGTTCCATCGCCGATCGGCGGCGGAGGCGCGGCGGATCGACGGCATCCTCGGCATCATCCGGCTCGGTGACAAGCGCGACGAGCTTGCCGCCAATCTCAGCCACGGCCAGAAGCAATGGCTCGAGATCGGCATGCTGTTGGCGCAGGATCCGAAGCTGCTTTTGGTCGACGAACCGGTCGCCGGCATGACCGACGCCGAGACCGAGGAGACCGCGCGGCTGCTTAGGGATATTGCCCGCGACCACTCGGTCATCGTCGTCGAGCACGACATGCACTTCGTGCGCGAGCTCGGCGTCAAGGTCACCTGCCTGCACGAAGGCTCGGTGCTGTCCGAAGGCTCGCTCGATTTCGTTTCGGCCGACGAACGTGTCGTCGAAGTCTATCTGGGGAGATGATCATGGTCTGGCGCGTTCCGTTCCATCATTTCGATCTTTCGTTCTTCAAGCGCTGGAGAAGGCGCTGACCATGCTCGAAGTCTCCAACGCCACGCTGCACTACGGCGCCGCCCAGGCGTTGCGTGGCGTCTCGCTGAAGGCCGGCGCCGGCAAGATCACCTGCGTGCTCGGCCGCAACGGCGTCGGCAAAACCAGTTTGATGAGATCGATCGTCGGCCACCACCGGCTGACGAGCGGAAGCGTTGCCTTCGAGGGGAAGGCGCTCGACCGGAGCGCGGCGTATGATCGCGCCCGGTCGGGCATCGCATTCGTGCCGCAGGGCAGGGAGATCTTCCCGCTGCTCACAGTGCGGGAAAACCTCGAATCGGGCTTTGCGCCATTGAAGCGCGCCGACCGCAACATTCCCGGCCACGTCTTCGAATTGTTCCCGGTGCTGAAGCAGATGCTCGCGCGCCGCGGCGGCGACCTTTCCGGCGGCCAGCAGCAGCAGCTTGCCATTGGCAGGGCACTGGTGATGCGGCCGAAACTGCTGGTGCTCGACGAGCCGACCGAAGGCATCCAGCCGTCGATCATCAAGGATATCGGCCGCGCCATCCGCTATCTGCGCGACCAGGCCGATATCGCCGTGCTGCTGGTCGAACAGTATCTCGATTTCTGCCGGGAACTGGCCGACGAGGTCAACATCATGGACCGCGGCCTGATCGTCCACACCGGCCCGGCCGAGGATCTCGACCGGGCGGATGTGAGGAAATTTCTTACGGTGTAGGGTTCATCCCGTCGTCATCCTGGGGCGAAGCAAGGAGCAAAGCGACGCGGCGCAGACCCCAGGATCCATGCCGTGCAGTCAGCCAAAGAGTGCAGCGGTCAAGAACAGAAGCCGTTTTCCAGCGTACAGTATCCTGGATTCTGCCCCGTGGCGACGCTCTGAAGTTACGGCATGGATCCTTGGGTCTTCGCTCCGCTTCGCGTCGCTGCGCCCAAGGATGACGAAGTCGCGAGATCTGCTCAGTTTTTCTTCAACGACACCGTGTGCAACTCTGGCGCGCTGAAGATTGCGTGCTAGGCTTTACTTGGCCTTGTTGAGTCGGCCGCTTTCCGTATCAGTCACGTCGACAGATCAGGCGCAGGCTCAGCCGGCACGTTCCGTGCAAGCAGCCCCTTCCTGCGATCTGATCGTTGTTCAAACGCATTTGGGGCACTTGGGCCAGGGCAGCCGATGGAACGTTACGTCGAGGACCACCACAAACGACGGCTTACCGAGCGCGTCGACATCATGACCGCCGTCGATATTCTGAAATCGCAAGGATACGACCACGACGAACTGATCGCGGAGCTCACCAAGGTGTTCTTCGTCGATCTCGATGCCTACAACGAAGTCGTGGTTGCGGCATGACCGAAGGGGTGGACGCGATGTGCCGCCAACGTCAGCCTGTGACGCGGTTCATCAGCGCCATGGCGCCGAACGGCGCGCGGGCCTTGCCTTCGGTGATGAAGTAGACGAACACATCACGCGGTTTGAGCGGCGCTTCGGTTGAGGGATCGGCACGCGGCAGGTCGGCCGGCGCCTTGCCCTGGGCCCAGGTCTTTGCCCGCGCCGCCCATTCGTCGAGCGTCTTTGGCGTGTAGCAGTCGGGATTGTCGTCGCTGCCGGTCTGCAGCCGGGCATAGATGAAATCGCCGGTGACGTCGGCTATTGCTGGATATTTGGCGTGGTCGGCATAGACGATCGCGACCTTGTATTGGCGCGCCAGGGCGGCGAATTCCGGCACGACGAAGCTGTCGTTGCGCACCTCGACCGCATGGCGCAGCGCAACGCCGTCCTGCTTCTCAGGCAACAGCTTGAGGAAAGCCTCGAAATCGTCCGGGTCGAATTTTTTGGTTGGCGCGAACTGCCACAGGATCGGCCCGAGCTTGTCGCCGAGCGCGGCGACGCCCGAACCCAGGAAACGCGTCATCGACTCGCCGGCTTCACCGAGCACGCGGCGGTTGGTGACGAAACGGTTGCCCTTCAGCGAATAGACAAAACCGTCCGGCGCTTCGTTTGCCCATTTGACGAAGGTCGGCTCCTTGAAACTCGAATAGTAGGTGCCGTTGACCTCGATGCTTGGCACCTGCCGGGTTGCATAGTGCAGTTGCTTCGCCTTGGACAACTTGTCCGGGTAGAAAGACTTGTCCCAGGGCTCGAAGGTCCAGCCGCCCATGCCGGCGCGGATTTTTCCAGATTGAGTCATGGTCGTCCTCCCGAGTTGAAATGGATCAGACCGTAGCGAGCGTCTCGACAGCTTTAGCCATGTCGACAAGCGTCAGCCGGTGCGGATTGGGCGTAGGGCGCAAAGACGGCTTGCGTCAGCCGGACGACAGCATCAGGATCACCGGCAAGCGCTCTTCTGATCTTCATTTGAAGGTTCTTCCAAACGCCAGCCAGTCTTCACTCACTCCGCCGCTTCGCGCTTGCCTCCGGGGCGCCGCTCCAAAAGTTCCCTGAGGAACTGGCCGGTGTAGCTGCGTTTTTCGCGGACGATATCCTCCGGCGTGCCTGAGGCCACCAACTCGCCGCCGCCGTCGCCGCCCTCGGGACCGAGGTCGAGCACCCAGTCTGCGGTTTTAATCACCTCGAGATTGTGCTCGATGACGACCACCGTGTTGCCCTGGTCGACCAGCTCGTGCAGCACTTCCAAGAGCTTGGCGACGTCGTGGAAATGCAGGCCGGTGGTCGGCTCGTCGAGGATGTAGAGCGTCTTGCCGGTCGCCTTGCGCGACAGTTCCTTGGCCAGCTTGATGCGCTGCGCCTCGCCGCCCGACAAAGTCGTCGCCTGCTGGCCGACATGGATGTAGCCGAGGCCGACCTGCTTCAGCGTCTCCAGCTTGTCGCGCACGCCGGGCACGGCGGCGAAGAAATCGACGCCTTCCTCGACCGTCATGTCGAGCACGTCGGCAATCGACTTGCCCTTGAACAGGACGTCGAGCGTCTCTCTGTTGTAGCGCTTACCGTGGCAGACGTCGCAGGTGACATAGACGTCGGGCAAAAAGTGCATCTCGATCTTGATGACGCCGTCGCCCTGGCAGGCCTCGCAGCGGCCGCCCTTGACGTTGAACGAGAAGCGGCCTGGCTGATAGCCGCGCGCCTTGGACTCCGGCAGCCCGGCGAACCAGTCGCGGATCGGCGTGAAGGCGCCGGTATAGGTGGCGGGATTGGAGCGCGGCGTCCGCCCTATAGGCGACTGGTCGATATCGATGACCTTGTCGAGGAATTCGAGGCCCTCGATGCGGTCGTGCTCGGCCGGGTGCTCGCGCGAACCCATGATGCGGCGCGACGCTGCCTTGAACAAGGTCTCGATCAGGAAGGTCGACTTGCCGCCGCCGGAGACGCCGGTGACGGCGGTGAAGGTGCCGAGCGGGATTTCGGCGGTAACATTCTTCAGATTGTTGCCGCGCGCGCCGACGATCTTCAGGCGCCGGTTCTTCTTGGCCTCGCGCCGCACCGCCGGCGTCGCCACTTCGAGCTCGCCGGACAGATATTTGCCGGTGATCGAGGCGGGGCTGGCCATGATCTGCTGCGGCGTTCCCTGCGCGATGATGTGGCCGCCGTGGATGCCGGCGGCCGGGCCGATATCGACGACATAGTCGGCATGCAGGATGGCGTCCTCGTCATGCTCGACGACGATCACCGTGTTGCCGATGTCGCGCAAATGCTTCAGCGTGTCGAGCAGGCGCGCATTGTCGCGCTGGTGCAGGCCGATCGACGGCTCGTCCAGCACATAGAGCACGCCGGTGAGGCCGGAGCCGATCTGCGAGGCCAGCCGANTGCAGGCCGATCGACGGCTCGTCCAGCACATAGAGCACGCCGGTGAGGCCGGAGCCGATCTGCGAGGCCAGCCGAATGCGCTGGCTCTCGCCGCCCGACAGCGTGCCGGAATTGCGCGACAGCGTCAGGTAGTCGAGCCCGACATCGTTGAGGAAGCGCAGCCGCTCGCGGATTTCCTTGAGCACGCGCACCGCGATCTCGTTCTGCTTGTCGGTGAGTGCGGCGGGCAGCTCGGTGAACCATTGGTCGGCCTTGCGGATCGAAAGCTCGGTGACCTCGCCGATGTGCTTGCCGGCAATCTTCACCGCCAGCGCTTCCGGCTTCAGCCGGTAGCCGCGGCAGGCCGGGCAAGGCGTGGCCGACATGAAGCGCTCGATCTCCTCGCGCATCCAGGCGGATTCGGTTTCCTTCCACCGCCGTTCGAGATTGGGGATCACGCCTTCGAAGGTCTTTGTCGTCTGGTAGGAGCGCAGCCCGTCATCGTACTGGAAAGTGACCTCGCGCTCGCCGGTGCCGTGCAGGATGGCTTGCTTTGCCTCATCGCTCAGGTCGCGGAACTTGTCGCCGAGCTTGAAGCCATAAGCCTTGCCCAGCGCCTCGAGCGTCTGCACGTAATAGGGCGAGGTCGATTTCGCCCATGGGCTGACGGCGCCGGCGCGCAGCGACAGATTGTCGTCGGGCACGATCAGGCTGGCGTCGATGGCGCGCTGGCTGCCGAGGCCGTCGCAGGTCGGGCAGGCGCCGAACGGGTTGTTGAAGGAGAACAGCCTGGGCTCGATTTCGGGAATGGTGAAGCCGGACACCGGGCAGGCGAATTTTTCAGAGAACAGGATGCGCTCATGCGTCTCGTTCTTCGACTTGTTGACCGAATCCTCGCCGGTCTGGCTGGCGTCGAGCGGCCGGTCGGCGAATTCGGCCACCGCCAGCCCGTCGGCGAGCTTCAGCGCGGTCTCGATGGAATCGGCAAGCCGCGTCGCCAGATCGCCGCGCACGACGATGCGGTCGACGACGACGTCGAGGTCATGCTTGTACTTCTTGTCCAGCGCCGGCACGTCGGCGATTTCGTAAAAGACACCGTCGACCTTGACGCGCTGAAAACCGTTTTTCTGCAGCTCCAGCAGTTCCTTGCGGTATTCGCCTTTGCGGCCTCGCACCATCGGCGCCAGGATGAACAGACGCGTGCCTTCCTCGACCGCCAGCACGCGGTCGACCATCTGCGACACCGTCTGGCTCTCGATCGGCAGGCCGGTGGCCGGCGAATAGGGGATGCCGACGCGCGCGAACAGCAGCCGCATGTAGTCGTAGATCTCGGTGACGGTGCCAACCGTCGAGCGCGGGTTCTTCGACGTGGTCTTCTGCTCGATGGAGATGGCCGGCGACAAGCCGTCGATCTGGTCGACATCAGGCTTCTGCATCATTTCGAGGAACTGCCGCGCATAGGCCGACAGGCTCTCGACGTAGCGGCGCTGGCCCTCGGCATAGATGGTGTCGAAGGCGAGCGACGACTTGCCTGACCCCGACAGCCCGGTCATGACGATCAGGCTGTCACGCGGCAGGTCGAGATCGACATTCTTCAGATTGTGTTCGCGCGCCCCGCGAATGGAAAGATATTTATGGTCGGCCATCGCCGGTCGCCGCCTCAGATCTGGAATCTCGTGGGATGGCGGGTTGTCCCGGCCATCCCCTATGTAGGTAATTTCGCCACCGTTTCGAGAGAACTCTCGACCAAGCCTTTAACCGTCTTTCGCGCGGGCGAGCAAGCGGAAAGAACAAAGGCCGAACACGCTCCTGACAAATGCGTTCATGTAATCCACAGCCGACGTCGCGCTGCTCAAAACGGATGCAAAGTTCCGATTCGCCACACAAGCGATCACGTTTTTGGTAAATCGGCTATCCAACTGTTGACGTCTCGGACTCAGGGGGGCAGACTCCAAACGTCAACCGAAGCCGACCGTCTTTCGATGGCCTCGCTGCCCCAAGGCGGCCTGCGAGACGCCGCAGGCTTTGCGATATGCGCTTCGGACGACACCAGTCGCAATGGACAGAAAAGGAGAGCAAAGGAATGACTCCACCGGACAGTCCCTTGAGGCTCCACGTGTCGCTGGAGCCGCGGCAGGCATAAGTGCCAGGGCTAGGCGTTTTGCGCCGCCCGACAAACCGTGACCTGCCGATCCCATTAAAATCAGAGACTACTAGTCGGATCGTCGGCTGAATGCCGCGAAGCATCCGAAATCAAAAGCCGGCAGTGTACTCCCGGCAAGTTTGGATTTCAGATCCAAAAAAGCCCCGACCGTTTGCGGAAGCAGCGGCGGGGCTGTTCGTTTCAGAGCCGCAGCGATGAAGGCCGATGGAGGTGTCCTATCACCGGGGGGCCTTCATCGAGCCCGCGCCGACATCGAAGGTTATGCTGCCGGAAATCCTGACATCGGTATCGCCGATCTTGAACTGGCCGTTGCTGGACACGGCCTCGTCGGGTTCGGCACCGGCTTGGCGATGCGATAGTCGTTGGTCACACCGGGCAGCGTGCCGTTCTGCGAAGGCGGTGAACTGTCTTCGGCGAACGCCGCGCCGGAGGTCATCGCCGCGACGGCGATACCGATAATCAGCCGGTTCAAGCAAATGCGTGAGATCTCAGACATCGGCGGACTGTATCGCCGCACTCTGGCCGAAGCCAGACCGGTGGCGATCAAACTGGCCGAACGGCTTGGCGGCTTTCGCTCTTTGGCGCTTTCAAGCCGCCTGTTTGCGCGTGTCAAAAACATGGTCGACAAGGCCCCATGTCTTTGCCTCCGCGGCGGTCATGAAATGATCGCGGTCGAGCGTGCGTTCGACTTCTTCGAACGTGCGACCACAGTGGTGCGCGTAAAGCTCGGTCATGCGCCGCTTGGTCCTGAGGATGCCTTGGGCGTGGCGCTGGATATCGGAGGCCTGGCCCTGGAAACCGCCTGACGGCTGGTGCAGCAGGATGCTGGCGTTGGGCAGCGCGATGCGTCGCCCCGGTGTGCCGGCCATCAGCAGGAACGAGGCCATCGAGGCGGCAAAGCCCATGCAGACGGTGGATACCGGACTGCTTATATACTGCATCGTGTCGTAGATGGCGAAACCGCTGGTCACCACGCCGCCCGGCGAATTGATGTAGAGGGAAATCTCCTTATCGGGATTGTCGGATTCCAGCGACAGGAGTTGGGCACAGACCAGCGCCGACACATTGTCGTCGATCGGACCGTTGATGAAGACGATGCGCTCGCGCAGCAGCCGCGAAAAAATGTCGAAGGCGCGTTCGCCGCGGCTCGACTGCTCGATCACCATCGGCACCAGATTGGCAAAACCGCTCATCGCTTTTTCTCCGTTGTGCTGCTCAGGCCGCGCGCAGGGAGAGGCGAGGCGTGTTTGCGGCTATGGTCTGTCTGGGGCTGTGTGCGTTGAGCGAAAGCCTGCAACCGGCGCCGGCAATTGCAGGCGTGGCTACTCGCGCAAATCCGTTGTGGACGATGTGCAGATGGGTGCCGCCCGACACAGTGCGGTCGAGCGTGAAGGTGACGATACTGTCCAGCGGCCTGGTGAGCGGATCCGCTATATTGCCAGGCGCCGGCCGCTCCCGCCAGGAGTAACGCAGCAGGCGTTCGGGCTCGGCGTCCAGGATTTCGCACTCGATCGGTGCATCCGGCCTGGCAAAGGCAAAGCGGCCGCCGATCTCCGGCTTGATGTCGTTCGGCATCATCCAGGCCGCGAGCAGGTCCGGCACAGTGAGCGCCCGCCACACTTTTTCCGGCGGCTCTGGAAGCTCGCACTCGAACTCGATTGAATCTGCGGTCATGTCTGAATGCTGTTTTGCCGTCATTGGTCCATATCCTTCAAAACCGCCTTGAGCCGTTCGATACGCTCGGGCCAGAACGCACGGTAGCGCTCGATCCAGCCGAGCAGTGGGTCAAGCCCTTGCGGATCGGCGCGATAATAGGCGTTGCGGCCGGCTCGCCGCTCGGCCACCAGGCCGGCGCCGCGCAGCACTGCGAGATGCTGCGACACGGCCGGTTGCGACACGCTCAGGCCGCTGCGCAGTTCCGATACCGTCATCTCGCCGGCGGCGAGCCGTTCGTAGACGGCGCGGCGCGTCGGGTCGGCAAGCGCTCGAAAAATCTCGGCTTCGATCATGCCGGAAGCATAAGTCTACGCTTATTGAATTGGCAAGCAGTCTTTTCGCGCCCATATGGAACGGTACGGCGGAACCCATCGATTGCTGACATTCCTTGACAAAACGGATTGATGGTTATAGAACGAAAAGAGAACAAAAACCTTGTGGGAAAAGCCAGCCACGGCAGGCGGGGAATGTCCGCAGTCTATAAGGTGAGAGCGAGAAAATTTGTTTCGGATGAGCGCGGAGAAGTATCATGGCGGGTAGCGTCAACAAGGTCATTCTGGTGGGCAATCTCGGAGCGGACCCGGAAATCCGCCGTTTGAATTCGGGTGAGCCGGTCGTCAATATCCGCGTCGCCACGTCGGAAAGCTGGCGCGACAAGACTTCCGGCGAGCGCAAGGAAAAGACCGAGTGGCACAATGTCGTGATCTTCAACGAGCAACTCGCCAAGGTCGCCGAGCAGTATCTGAAGAAGGGTGCCAAGGTTTATGTCGAGGGCCAGTTGCAGACGCGCAAATGGCAGGACCAGACCGGCAATGACCGCTACACGACCGAAATCGTGCTGCAGAAATTCCGTGGGGAACTGCAGATGCTCGACGCACGCGGGCAGGGCGAGGGCGGTCAGGTCGGCAGCTATGCCGGTGGCGGCAGCAGCCGCGGTTCCGATTTCGGCCAGTCCGGCCCGGGCGAGAGTCTCAATCGCGGCGGCGGCGGCAACAAGGGTGGCGGCGGTTCGTCGCGCGAACTCGACGACGAAATTCCGTTCTGATCGCTTGGAGCGAGCGGCTCTGCGCGAGCTGACAGCCAGCTATTTGAGGCCACGCATTGGCGTCCCGAAAATCTGTCTTGGATTTTCGGGACGTTGTGCGTTTGAGCGGTGTGCGGTGAAAGGACGTATCAGGTGAAAGCACGGGTCAAATGGGTCGAGGAGCGCACTTTCGTCGGCGAGTCCGGCAGCGGTCACAAGGTGGTGCTGGGAACCGCGTTCGGACCGGACGGCAAGACGCCGGGGCCGAGCCCGATGGAACTGGTGCTGCTCGGCACTGGCGGCTGCTCGGCCTATGATGTCGTCCACATTCTCGAAAAGGGCCGCGAGGCGGTCGAAGACTGCGTGGTTGAACTCGACGCCGACCGGGCGGAGAAGGAGCCGCGGGTGTTCACCCGCATCCATATGCATTTCATCGTCAAGGGCCGCGCGCTTTCGCATGACAAGGTCAGGCGGGCGATCGACCTGTCGATCGAAAAATACTGCTCGGCCTCGGCAATGATGGCCAAGACCGCCGAGATCACCCACGACTTCGAAGTTATTGATACGACGGCGAAGTAGGATAGCGTCCAGTGGCGTTGCGCGAGATGGACAACGAAAATGACGGCCTCGGCAATCAAGCGCGAGGCGGCTTTCATTTTCATGCCGCCATCAGCGCCTTGACGCCGTCGGCGACGAACTGCACGGCAAGCGCCGCCAGGATGACACCGAGCAGCCGGGTCAGGATCGAGCGGCCGGTCTGGCCAAGGATGCGGTCGATGCGTTCGGCCAGCACGAACACCAGATAGGTGATGACAAGGCAGATCGCGATGATGCCGACAAGGGCTGCCTGCGCGCCCAAACCTGGAAACGAGCCGGACAGCAGGACTGTCGCTGAAATTGCGCCCGGACCGGCGATCAGCGGGATCGCCAGCGGAAAGGCGGCGATGTTGTGGATCATGTCCTTGGTGATGGCGACGTCGCCGATCTTCTCCTTGCGGTCCTGCCGGCGCTCGAACACCATTTCGAAGGCGATGAAGAACAGCAGGAACCCGCCGGCGACGCGGAACGCCGGCAGCGTGATGCCGAACACCGACAGGATCGATGCGCCGGCGATTGCAAACAGCGCCATCACCAGGAAAGCGATGATCGAGGCACGCACGGAAACCTGGTTACGCTCCTCGCGGTTCATGCCGCGCGTCACGGCGAGGAAGAGCGGCGCCAGGCCAGGCGGGTCGATGGTCACCAGAATGGTGACGAAGGCGTTGAACAGGCTGTCGAAGCTCGGCATCTCTGACCCTCCCCGCCGGGCGGTGCCCGAGACCCCAGCATTGGTAGAGCAAAGCGGCGTCAGGGGGAACCGTGCAGGTCAGGCGCTGGCGACGCGCCGCGCCAGGAACTCGACTTCGAGCCGCCAGGTCGCGCCATCGTCCTGAGAGCGTTCCCCTAGCCAGCGGAACGAATTTTCGGTGATCCGAGAAAAGCTCCAGCGCACCGAGGCGCCGGTGCCGTCGGCGCCTTGCTGGACGATGGTGTCGCCCTCGGCGCGGCCGAGCTGGCGGCTGTAATACTGGGTGCGCGGATCGCTCCAGATGATATGCCAGGCGTCGACGCCGGGGTCATAGACGCGCAGTGTCGTGCCATAAAAGGTCCATTTGCCGAGCGAGCTCTGTGCGCCACTGTTCCGCACGGGCAAGATCCATACGTCCTGGATCGCGCGGCCCTCGAGCACCCAGCCGAAATGCACCTCGCCGCGTCCGGTCAGCACCTGGCCGTCTTCGAGATGGCGCGTGGCATCGAACGTCCAGGCGCCGACGAAGCGGCCGTAAAGGTTCAGTTTTTCGGCAAGGCCTGCGGCTGGCCCGTCACTGTGCAGGGCTTCGGCAAAGGAGGATGAATTGAACATGGTTTTCTGCTCACATTGTCAGGAGACCGGGAAGAATAGGCCCTGGCAGTCTTCTTGCGCTTGGGAAAAATTGCTATCTTTCGGCCATGACGACGAGCGTGCATACACTGGCGTCCGGAAAAGGCTGGCGGGTGTCGGATGTGGTCTGCACTGCCGGCGTCGCTGATCGCCCGTTCGAGGAAGAGCATCGCACCTTCTGTGTCGCGGTGGTGACCAACGGCACCTTCCGCTACCGCGCACGCCAAGGCACGGCGATGCTGACGCCGGGCGCAATTCTGCTCGGCAACCCCCGCACTTGCTACGAGTGTGGGCACGAGCATGGCGCCGGCGACCGCTGCATGTCCTATCATTTCAGCCCGGCCTATATGGAACAGATCGTCGCCGACACGCCGGGCGCGAAGAAGCTGGCCTTCGAGACGCCGCTTCTGCCGCCCTTGCCGACGCTGGCACGGCTGCTGGCCGAGGCGGAAGCCGCGCGCGAAATGGCCGAGATCGAGGCGTTCGAGGAACTCGGACTGCGGATTGCCGGCGCAGCCGTCGCCTCCGGTCTCACGCCCGCTGCCCGGTCACCGAGCCGCCGCGATCAGAAACGCGTCGCGGAGGCGGTGCGGCGCATCGAAAAGGATGCCGAAAGCCCGGTCTCGCTCGCCGAGCTTGCAAGCGAAACGGCGACCAGTCCTTACCATTTCCTGCGCAGCTTCCGGCATGTCGCGGGCATGACGCCGTACCAGTTCGTGCTGAAAACCCGGCTGCACAGGGCGGCGGTGCGGCTGCGCATGTCGGACGAGGCGATCTCGACGATCGCCTTCGAAGCCGGGTTCAACGATTTGTCGACCTTCAACCGCCGTTTCCGCCGCGTGATGGGGGAGGCGCCCGGTGCCTACCGGCTCCGGCGGCGAGGCGATAAATTGCCGAACGCATCCGTGGTTCCGGCTTGTGAAGCAAAAAATCGGCCTGCCAATGAGCTTTGCCCCGGCGGCCACGAAAGCGCCTCGGCCATATCGTCGCAATCAGTGATATCCTTTTGAAATCACCACAAAAACCGACACTGGAAAACTGCCGCGGACGTTGGAGTTTCGCCCCGGCTTCCTATATAAGCACCGAGTGATTCCCGATTTGATTGTGACCTGATTTGACCGACCAGAAGACACCGCGCGGCGCCGACGGCGGGCCCACCGGCATCGAGCCGATATCCATCATCGAGGAGATGCAGCGCTCCTATCTCGATTACGCGATGAGCGTGATTGTCAGCCGTGCGCTGCCCGACGTGCGCGACGGGTTGAAGCCGGTGCATCGCCGCATCCTCTACGCTGCCCATGAGAGCGGCTACCACTGGAACCGCAAATATGTGAAGTCGGCGCGCCCGGTGGCCGACGTGATGGGTAAATACCATCCGCATGGCGACGCCTCGATCTACGACGCCTTGGTGCGGATGGCGCAGGACTGGTCGCTGCGCGTGCCGCTGATCGACGGGCAGGGCAATTTCGGCTCGATCGACGGCGATCCGCCGGCGGCGATGCGTTACACCGAATCGAGGCTGACCAAGGTCGCGCATGAGTTGCTGGAAGACATCGACAAGGACACCGTCGATTTCCAGGACACTTATGATGCGTCCGGCAGCGAGCCGAAAGTCCTGCCGGCGCGCTTTCCGAACCTGTTGGTCAACGGCTCCGGCGGTATCGCCGTCGGCATGGCCACCAACATCCCGCCGCACAACCTGGGCGAGGTCTGCAACGGCGCCATTGCCCTCATCGACCATCCGGCGATCGATCTGCCGGCGCTGATGGAGATCATTCCAGGGCCGGATTTCCCGACCGGCGGCATCGTGCTCGGCCGTTCCGGCATCTACAGCGCCTATTCGACCGGCCGCGGCTCTATCGTCATGCGCGGCCGCGTCAACGTCGAGGCGCGCGGCAACGACCGTGAATCGATCGTCATCACCGAGGTTCCCTACCAGGTGAACAAGTCGTCGATGATCGAGAAGATGGCCGAGCTGGTGCGCGACAAGCGTATCGAAGGCATTTCCGACATCCGCGACGAGAGTGATCGCCAGGGCTACCGTGTCGTCATCGAACTGAAGCGCGACGCGGTCGCCGACGTCATCCTCAACCAACTCTACCGTTTCACGCCGCTGCAGACGTCGTTCGGCGCCAACATGGTGGCGCTGAACGGCGGCAAGCCGGAATTGCTGACGCTGACCGACATGCTGAAGGCGTTCGTCGCCTTCCGCGAGGACGTGATCAGCCGGCGCACGAAATTCCTGCTGCGCAAGGCGCGCGACCGTGCCCATGTGCTGGTCGGCCTTGCCATTGCCGTCGCCAACATCGACGAGGTGATAAAGCTGATCCGCAGCGCGCCGGATCCGCAGACGGCGCGCGAGCAGTTGATGGAGCGGCGCTGGCCCTCGGGCGACGTCGAATCGCTGATCCTGCTGATCGACGATCCGCGCCACCGCATCAACGAGGACGGCACCTACAATCTGTCCGAGGAACAGGCGCGCGCCATCCTCGAACTGCGCCTGCAGCGGCTGACAGCGCTCGGCCGCGACGAGATCGCCGACGAGTTGAACACGATCGGCGACGAGATCAAGGATTACCTGGACATCCTGTCGTCGCGCGCCCGCATTCAGCAGATCGTCAAGGACGAGCTTGCCGCCGTGCGCGACGAGTTCGGCACGCCGCGCCGCACCGAGCTGTCCGATGGCGGGGCGGATATGGAAGACGAGGACCTGATCCAGCGCGAGGACATGGTCGTGACGGTCAGCCATTCCGGCTACATCAAGCGTGTGCCGTTGTCGCTCTACCGGGCCCAGCGCCGCGGCGGCAAAGGCCGCTCCGGCATGTCGACCAAGGAAGAGGATTTCGTCACCCGGCTGTTTGTCGCCAACACGCACACGCCGGTGCTGTTTTTCTCCTCGCGCGGCATCGTCTACAAGGAAAAGGTGTGGCGCCTGCCGATCGGCAACCCGCAGTCGCGCGGCAAGGCGCTGATCAACATGCTGCCGCTGGAGCAGGGCGAACGCATCACCACGATCATGCCGCTGCCCGAGGACGAGACCAGCTGGGGCGAACTCGACGTGATGTTCGCCACGACGCGCGGCACGGTGCGCCGCAACAAGCTGTCGGATTTCGTCCAGGTTAACCGCAACGGCAAGATCGCCATGAAGCTGGAAGAGGAGGGCGACGAGATACTCGGCGTCGAGACCTGCACCGACAATGATGACGTGCTGCTGACCGCAAGCTCCGGCCAGTGCATACGCTTCTCGGTCAGCGACGTGCGCGTTTTCCAGAGCCGCAACTCGGTCGGCGTGCGCGGCATCGCCATGGCTGCCAGCGACCGGGTGATCTCGATGGCGGTGATCGAACATGTCGATGCGTCGCCGGCCGAACGCGCGGCTTATCTCAAGCGGGTGGCGGCCGAACGGCGGCTCGCCGCCGGCATTGCGGCGGGCGAGGACGAAGACTTCCAGCTCACCAATGAGGAGGTCGGCGAGGAGACGGAGCTTTCCGACGAGCGCTACGAATTCCTCAAGGCACACGAGCAGTTCGTGCTGACGGTGACGGAATATGGCTACGGCAAGCGCTCGTCTTCCTATGATTTCCGCCAGATAGGGCGCGGCGGCAAGGGCATCCGCGCCACCGATGTGTCGAAAGTGGCTGAGATCGGCCGTCTGGTCGCGACTTTCCCGGTCGGCAATGACGACCAGATCATGCTCGTCTCGGATGGAGGCACCGTCATCCGCGTGCCGGTCAACGGAATTCGCTTCGCCAGCCGCGCCACCAAGGGCGTGACCATCTTCAACACTGCTGACGGCGAGAAGGTCGTTTCGGTGGAGCGGATAACGGAACCGCAGTCGGACGAGGAAGCCGAAGAGAGTGTCGAGGGCGACGCAACTCTGGATACCGGTACTGAAGGCGCTGGCCCGGACAATAACGCCGAGTAGGTCTTGAACGCCGAGTAGGTCTTGATGGGCGATGCCGGCCCGATGGACCGGCGCCGTTAACAGGCGGCGACCGGTCTAGAAGTGGCGTGAAGGCTTGTGGATACCGAAGCCTCCGAACCGCTTGGCATTGGACTTGGCGCGGACGCGCTCTGCTTCCTGATGCAGCCCGAATACGGTGGCGATGAGCATGGCGACGGTCATTGCGGTGGCGAGCATGTAGATCAGCATGTGCGTGTTCTCCTGCACCTAGCAACGATCAAATGGGGTTTTGGTTTCATCTTCTGAAGCTGCAATCTAATGAACGCTGCGTGAAGCCTTCGTGATCGGCCCATTCATTGGTCGTTCATCTCGGCCAAAAGGTTCACTCAAAGCGCATCGCGATTACCGTGGCTCAGGCGATGCGCTTTGAAGTCCTGTTTTGGGTGCATGCCGTTGTTCCAAACGGCTGTGCACCTCGGGTCGGGCCCTGAGTCAGGCCCAAGGGCAGGCTTTTGCGGCGACATGGATTGGCGGCTCGCCGATCGGATTTGCCTTTGCGAGAGAGGCTCGCTAGAAGCACCTGCCATGACCGAACGCATCGCCCTTTATGCCGGCTCCTTCGACCCGCCGACCAACGGCCATCTCGACGTGCTGAAGGCGTCGCTGGCCGTGGCGGACACCGTCTATGCGGCGATCGGCATTCATCCCGGCAAGAAGCCGCTGTTTTCTTTCGAGGAACGGGTCGGCCTCATCGAAGCTGCGACGAAGGCCGAATTCGGCCGCGACGGCGCGCGCATCAAAATCGTGGCTTTCGACGGGCTGGTCATCGACGCTGCCAGGAAGCAGGGCGCCTCGATCATGATCCGCGGTCTGCGCGACGGCACCGATCTCGACTACGAGATGCAGATGGCCGGTATGAACGAGACCATGGCGCCTGAACTGCAGACGGTTTTTCTGCCCGCCAGCCCTTCGGTGCGAACCATTACCGCCACACTTGTCCGTCAGATAGCCTCGATGGGCGGCGACGTCCGCGCCTTCGTGCCGGCGGCTGTGGCTGGCGCACTCACCGCCAAGTTTGCGAAATAATGCATGTCGCCCAACGTGGAACCCGGTTTTGGGGCAACGACATGCGTGAAACAAAGGTTTTCGGAGAAAGATCCATGCAGCTCAAAAGGCTCGCCATCTGCTTTGTCGTTCTTTTCGGTCTTGTGACCGCATCCGTTTCGGCGTTCGCCGCCGATCCGGAAAACACCATGGTCATCACGCTGAAGGACGGCGACGTGACCGTCGCGCTCAGGCCCGATCTCGCGCCGAAGCATGTCGAGCAGATCAAGAAGCTGGTGCGCCAAGGCGCTTATGACAACGTCGCTTTCCACCGTGTCATCGACGGCTTCATGGCGCAGACCGGCGACGTGAAGTTCGGCAACATGAAGAACGGCTTCAGCGCCGATGCTGTCGGCACCGGCGGTTCCGATCTTCCCGACCTGCCGGCCGAATTCTCTCAGACCGAGCGCTATCAGCGCGGCGTGGTCGGGATGGCCCGCTCGCAGGACCCGGATTCCGCCAATTCGCAGTTCTTCATCATGTTCGCGCCGGCGCCGCCGCTCGATGGCCAGTACACCATCGTCGGCAATGTCGAGAACGGCATGGAGTTGGTGGACAAGATCAAGAAAGGCGACGCGGCGCAGAACGGGGTCGTCACCGATCCCGATCGCATGATCAAGGTGCGCATCGCCGCCGACGGCAAGTAAACCCATTTGTTTCAAAGGATATTCTGACATGGCCGAGATCAAGGACCGCGAGAACGCGCTCATCATGGAAACGACCAAGGGCAAGGTCGTCATCGAACTGTTTCCCGATCTGGCACCCGGCCATGTCGGCCGTATCAAGGAACTGGCGCGCGAAGGCGCTTATGACGGCGTGGTGTTCCACCGCGTCATCGACGGCTTCATGGCGCAGACCGGCGACGTGAAATTCGGCAATTCCAGCAAGCCCTCTTTCGCACCGTCGCGCGCCGGCACGGGCGGCTCCGACAAGCCCGACCTGAAGGCGGAGTTCTCCAACGCCAATCACGGCCGCGGCACCTGCTCGATGGCGCGCTCGCAGAACCCGAACTCGGCCAACTCGCAGTTCTTCATCTGCTTCGACGATGCCGCCTTCCTCAACCGCCAATACACGGTCTGGGGCCAGGTCATCGAAGGCATGGACAATGTCGACAAGATCAAGCGCGGCGAGCCGGTGCCGGATCCTGACAAGATCGTGTCGCTGAAGGTGGCGGCCGACGTAAAATGACCTACCGAGCTGTCGCGGCGATCACTCTGATGCTTGTCGCGGCGGCTACTCCGGCGCTGGCGACAGAATCGATTGTTTGCAGCGCTGAGGGCAACGCGGCATCGATCGACGTCCTGATGGGGCACACTGCCGTCATCGCGGTTGCGCGCGTATGGCTTGATGCCGGCGGCAGGAACTGGACCACCGACGGTCAGCCGGGTTCGACGAAAGTCATCGTCGGACAGGCATTCGAGGACGACCAGCAGATGGCGATCGATCTCACCAATGAGGGCATCAGCTCGATCGTAGCCAAATTGCGACTGGTCAAGGCCAGCGAACAGTCCAATTTCGCAATGGGCGGCACGCTGAGCATCGACGGTGTTGGCGCCTGGGCGGTGACCTGCCCGGAATTTTGAGGCGGGGTTTTCTTGCGCGTCGATCTATTCGACTTTGATCTGCCGGAGGAGCGCATCGCGCTTCGACCGGCGGAACCGCGCGACAGCGCCAAAATGCTGGTTGTCAGACCGGGTGAGGGACTTGAGGACCGGACGGTGCGCGAGCTGCCGTCCCTGCTCGAGACCGGTGACGTGCTGGTCTTCAACGATACCAAGGTCATCCCGGCGCAGCTGAAAGGCATCAGGCGGCGCGGCGAAGCAGCGGCGCAGGTCGAAGCCACGCTGCACATGCGGGTGGCTCCCGACCGCTGGCTGGCTTTCATGCGGCCGGGCAAGCGCATCGCCGTCGGCGACCGCATCCATTTTGGCCATGACGCCAATTCCTGCTTTCTCGGCCAGCTTGATGCCACGGTGATCGCGAAGGGCGAGGCCGGCGAGGCTTTGCTCGGTTTTGACCTCTCAGGTCCGTTTCTCGATGAGGCGCTGCACGCCGTCGGCCACATTCCGCTGCCGCCTTACATCGCTTCGAAGCGCGACGACGACGAACGCGACCGCAAGGACTACCAGACCATCTATGCCAGGGAGGAGGGGGCTGTGGCGGCACCCACTGCCGGCCTGCATTTCACGCCCGAGCTTTTCGCCGCTCTCGATGCCAAGGGCGTCGAGCGGCGCTTCGTCACCATGCATGTCGGCGCCGGCACGTTCCTGCCGGTGAAAGTCGACGACACCGCCGACCACAAGATGCATGCCGAGATCGGTTCTGTCAGCCCGGAAACCGCCGCGGCGCTCAACGCGGCGAAGGCGCGCGGTGGGCGCATCATCGCCGTCGGTACGACGTCGCTGCGCCTGCTGGAGAGCGCCACGCGGGAGGACGGCACATTGGCCGGATGGTCGGGTCCGACCGATATCTTCATCACGCCCGGCTATCGCTTCAAGGCCGCCGACATGCTGATGACCAATTTCCATCTGCCGCGCTCGACGCTGTTCATGCTGGTTTCGGCGTTTTGCGGTCTGGAAACGATGCGTGCGGCCTATGCGCATGCCATCGAGAACCGCTACAGGTTCTACTCCTACGGAGATGCAAGTCTGCTGCTCAAGCAGGAGAACGATGGACGCGCGCCCGGTATAGAACAAGGAATTCAATGAATAAAGCGTTCACCTTCAAGGTGCTGGCGACCGACGGCAAAGCGCGGCGCGGCTCCATCACCATGCCGCGCGGAGAAATCCGTACGCCGGCCTTCATGCCGGTCGGCACCGGCGGCACGGTCAAGACCATGTATATGGATCAGGTGCGCGGCGTCGGCTCGGACATTATCCTTGGCAACACCTATCATCTGATGCTGCGGCCGGGCGCCGAGCGTGTGGCGCGGCTTGGCGGTCTGCATGAATTCGCCCGCTGGCCGCACCCAATCCTGACCGACAGCGGCGGCTTCCAGGTGATGTCGCTGTCGAAGCTGAGGAAACTGACCGAAAAGGGCGTCACCTTCCGCTCCCATATCGACGGCGCCGCCTATGAGATGTCGCCCGAGCGCTCGATCGAAATCCAGGGACTGCTCGGCGCCGACATCCAGATGCAGCTCGACGAATGCACCGCGCTGCCGGCCATGGAGAAGGAGATCGAGCGGGCGATGGAGCTCTCGCTGCGCTGGGCCGAGCGTTGCAGGACGGCGTTTGGCGACCAGCAGGGCAAGGCGATGTTTGGCATCGTCCAGGGCGGCGACATAGCGGCCCTGCGGCTGCGCTCGGCGCAGGCGCTGAAAGCGATGGACCTCAAGGGCTACGCGATCGGCGGGCTGGCGGTCGGCGAGCCGCAAGCGGTGATGCTCGAAATGCTCGACATCACCTGCCCGGAGCTGCCGGCGGGCAGGCCGCGCTATCTGATGGGTGTCGGCACGCCCGACGACATATTGAAATCGGTGGCGCGCGGCATCGACATGTTCGATTGCGTGATGCCGACACGCGCCGGCCGCCATGGCCTCGCCTATACAAGGCGCGGCAAGGTCAATCTGCGCAACGCCCGCCATGCCGACGATCCGCGCCCGTTGGACGAGGAGAGCGACTGCCCGGCTGCCAGAGATTATTCACGCGCCTACCTGCACCATCTGGTCCGCTCGCAAGAGGCGCTGGGAGCGATGCTGCTGACCTGGAACAATCTTTCCTACTACCAGAAGCTGATGCAGGACATTCGTGCCGCCATCGAAGCCGGCGCGTTCGAGGCGCGGGCAGCGGAAATTTCCGAGGGCTGGGCTAGGGGCGATATCCCGGCGATGTGATGGTGCTCTGGTGCTCAGCGAAGTACCGCGCGCAGGTTGCAGCCAGTGTTTTGCCTGAGCGCCGTCCTGATGCTTGAAAGCCGGGCGGCAGTCTGCCACAAGGGCCGCTTATGCCGTGCAAGCTGAGCAGGACCGGGCAATGAAGGCATTTTTCGTGCAGATAAAGTGCGATCTGGGCAAGTCCTATGACGTTGCCGGCGCGTTGGCCGATGCCGAGATCGCCTCGGAAATCTACTCGACAGCCGGCGACTACGATCTGCTCGCCAAATTCTATGTCGACGACGACGAAGACATCGGCCACTTCGTCAACGAGAAGGTGCAGAGTCTTCCCGGCATCAAGGACACGTTTACGGTGGTCACCTTCCGCGCGTTCTGAGCGACGCCTGCCACCTGCCCGGGCACAAGGCAAAGCCTGACCCAGCCATATCGGCGCTGCCCTAATTTTAGGCAGGTCGCGACATACTGATCGCCAACATCCTCCAAATCACCGATTGCGCTTGATTTTCTCCGGTGACGCCAGTGAAATGGCCTCACAGGGAGTAAGCGATTGGCAGCGTTCGACGAAATGCTTCCGGAAATCTCCGGATTGAGAAAACCGTATTCGGCTTACGATCGCTGGCTGAAGGAGCAGGATCCGGCCAGGCTTACCGAAAAGATGCAGGACGCCGAACGCGTCTTTCGCAAGACCGGCATCACCTTTGCCGTCTATGGCGAGCAGGAAGCCTCCGAGCGCCTTATTCCCTTCGACATCGTTCCGCGCATCATTTCCGGCAATGAATGGCGACGGCTGACGCAAGGCATCGAGCAGCGCGTCCAGGCGCTGAACGCCTTTCTCGACGATATCTACCACCGCCAGGAGATTTTGCGCGCCGGGCGCGTCCCCAAGGAATTGATCGCCAAGAACGAGGCATTCCTGCCGGAGATGATCGGAGTGCGGCCGCCAGCCGGCGTCTACACCCATATCATCGGCGTCGATATCGTTCGCATCAGCGAGAACGAGTTCTACGTGCTGGAGGACAATGCGCGCACGCCGTCCGGCGTCTCCTACATGCTGGAGAACCGCGAGACGATGATGCAGCTCTTTCCCGAACTGTTCCAGCAGATCAAGGTGCGGCCGGTGGAAAACTATCCGCAGCTCTTGCGCCAGTCGCTGGCGGCAGTGCGGCCGCAAGGTACCAAGGGCGCGCCGACAATTGCCGTGCTGACTCCGGGCAGCTTCAATTCCGCCTATTTCGAACATGCCTTCCTTGCCGACCAGATGGGTGTGCAGCTTGTCGAGGGGCAGGATCTGCGCGTCATCGATGGCCACGTCGCGATGCGCACGACCGAAGGCTACAAGCAGATCGACGTTCTTTATCGAAGGGTGGACGATTCTTTCCTCGATCCGCTGACCTTCCGCCCCGACTCGGCACTGGGTGTGCCGGGCATCATGGATGTCTACCGTGCCGGCAACATCACCATCGCCAATGCACCGGGAACCGGCATCGCCGACGACAAGGCGATCTATTCCTACATGCCCGAGATCGTTGAATTCTACACCGGCCGCAAAGCAATCCTCGGCAACATCCCGACCTGGCGCTGCTCGGAGCCGGACAGCCTGAAATACGTGCTCGAACATATAGACGAGCTGGTGGTGAAGGAGGTGCATGGCTCCGGCGGCTACGGCATGCTGGTCGGGCCGGCCGCGACCAAGAAGGAATGCGAGGATTTTTCCAAGAAACTCGCGGCAAGACCGTCGAACTACATCGCCCAGCCGACGCTGGCGCTGTCGACCTGTCCGATCCTGACCGACAAGGGACTGGCGCCGCGCCATGTCGATCTCAGGCCCTACGTGCTGGTATCTGATCGCATCCAGATCGTGCCGGGCGGGCTGACGCGTGTGGCGCTGAAGGAAGGCTCGCTGGTGGTCAATTCGTCCCAGGGCGGCGGGACGAAGGATACGTGGGTGCTGGATGATTAGAGAGTGAATAGTGAATAGTGAATAGTGAATAGTGAATAGATAAGGATGACATGTCGTTGATGTTGGTGAAATGCCCTGAAATAAAGCACGCGGCGTCGTGCCCTGGAAAAATTTGGCCATTCACCATTCACCATTCACCATTCACCGTCCGAAGGACCGCGTAGAATGCTTCTCGGCCGCACCGCCAACGGGCTCTACTGGATGAACCGCTACATCGAGCGGGCGGAAAACATGGCGCGGCTGGTCGATGCCGGGCTGCGCATGGCGCTGACCCGCACCCAGAACGCCTCCGAAGAGTGGAATTCGGTGCTGCTCAGTGCCGGTTCGGACGCTGCCTTCACGCAGAAATATTCCGACTATACCGCCGCCAACGTTGCCGATTTCCTGCTGCGCGACACATCCAACCCGTCGAGCACGATGACGTCGATCGAAACGGCCCGTAACAATGCCCGCATGGTGCGCACCGCATTGACGCGCGAAACCTGGGAAAGCATCAACGAAGCCTGGATGTCGCTGAAGCGCATGCTGGCCAAGCCGATCGACGAACGCGACCTGCCCAGCGTGCTCGACGCGATCAAGCGCGAAACGGCACTGATCCGCGGCTCGTTCTACGGTACCATGCTGCGCAACGAGATCTTCGATTTCTCGCAGCTCGGCACTTATGTCGAACGCGCCGACAATACGGCGCGCATCCTGGACGTGAAATACTACGTGCTGTTGCCGTCGATCTCGTGGGTCGGCTCCACGCTCGACAACTACCAGTGGGAATCGATCCTGCGTTCGGTGTCGGCGCATCGCTCCTATCGCTGGGTCTATGAGGCCGACTACAAGCCGAGCAACATCGCCGACTATCTGATCCTCAACGTTCGCATGCCGCGCTCGCTGACCTTCTGCTACCGTTTCCTGACGGAGCATCTCAGATTCCTGGGTGATGATTACGGTGAGCGCCATGCCTGTCATGTGACAGCCGGCAAAACCCAGGCGATGCTGGCCGCCGGCTCGATCAAGGACATATTCGATGCCGGCCTGCATGAATTCCTGGCCAATTTCATCCTCGACAACATCAGGCTCGGCGACGAGATCGCGCAGGACTACAGGTTTTATTGAGCATGATCCCGGAAAGTGGAAGCCGGTTTCCGGAAAAGATCATGCTCAGGGGACGAGCATGATCCCGGAAGGTGGAAGCCGGTTTCCGGAAAAGATCATGCTCAGGGGACGAGAGCAATGCGGCTGAAGATCACTCACCGGACCGAGTACCGCTACGATGCGCCGGTGCACTATCTGTTGCAGCGGCTGCGGCTGCTTCCAGTCAGCGGACCGACACAGACCGTCTTGTCCTGGGCGCTGAAGATCGAAGGGGCGCGCGAAGAGGTGCGCTTCACCGACCATTTCGGCAACGACACGCGGCTTTTGAGCGTCGAAGGCGAGCGCGATTTCATCACCGTCGAGGCATCGGGCGAGGTGGTGACACGCGACACATCAGGCGTCAGCGGGCCGCATCAGGGTTTCGCGCCGCTGTGGTTGTTTGGCCAGGAAACGCCGTTGACCACGATCGGCGGCGGTATTCGCGAACTCGCGGCCTCGGTCGGCGAGGGGGCCGATATCGAAAGGTTGCACCGGCTGATGGCGGTGATCGGCGAGCGCGTCGCCTATACGATGGGCACCACCAACGCGGCGACCCCGGCCGAGGACGCGCTGGCGCTCAAGACCGGCGTCTGCCAGGACCACAGCCACATCTTTGCCGCCGCCGCGCGGGCCATGGGGTTTCCGGCCCGCTACGTCAGCGGCTATTTGATGATGGATGCGGCGGTCGAGCAGGCGGCGAGCCATGCCTGGGCCGAAGCGCATGTTGCGGGCCTTGGCTGGGTCGCGTTCGACGTCGCCAACGGCATTTCGCCCGACGAACGCTATGTGAAGGTGGCAACCGGCCGTGATTACCGCGATGCCACGCCCGTATCAGGAATTCGGCTGGGACAAGCGGAAGAACAGCTTGCGGTGACCGTCACCGTGGAGCAGTAATCCCCGGCAAGATTTGCTGCCAAAGGGATTCGATGACCTATTGCGTCGGCTTGAAGATCGATCGCGGGCTCGTGTTCATGTCGGACACGCGCACCAATGCCGGCATGGATTCGATCTCTACCTTCAAGAAGATGCATGTCTGGGAGCAGCCGGGCGAGCGCGTCATCGTGCTGATGTCGGCCGGCAATCTGGCGACGACGCAGGCTGTCGTCAGCCTGCTCGACGAGCGCACCAAGGCGGTGGCCGATCGCCACGCCACGCTGCTTGAAACGCCGTCGATGTACCAGACGGTGCGGCTGGTCGGCGACACCGTCAAGGAAGTCATCGCCAGTTCGTCGCCGGCGGGCGAAAAGGCCGATTCCTACTTCAATGCCTCCTTCATCCTCGGCGGCCAGATCAAGGGCAGCGCGCCGCGGCTGTTCATGATCTATCCGGAAGGCAATTTCATCGAATCGACCGAAGACACGCCGTTCTTCCAGATCGGCGAGACCAAATACGGCAAGCCGATCATCATCCGCGCCTATGAGAAGGCGATGAGTTTCGCCGAGACGGTGAAACTGCTGCTGGTGTCGTTCGACTCGACGCTGAAATCGAACCTGTCGGTCGGTCTGCCGCTCGACCTGCTGTTCTACGAAAAGGACGCCTTCAAGGTCAGCCTGAAGAAGCGGATCGCCCAGGACGACCAATATTATCGGACGATCTCGGACGGCTGGTCGAATGCACTGAAGGCTGCTTTTGCGAGCCTGCCTGACTTTCCCGAGTGAAAGCCTCCGTTTTTCGTGCTCTTTGATCGCTGGGCCCGATGCGACGGAGAGCAAGATGAATAGCAACGAATTCCGGGAGTGGTCGCTGCGCGCGGCCGAATGGGGTGCCGACTACAGGAGCACACTTCGCGAAAGGCCGGTGCGGCCGCTCGTCGAGCCGGGCGAAATCTCCAGAAGCATCGAAGTCTCGCCGCCGGAACATGGCGAAACGATGCAGGCAATCTTCGCCGACTTCGAGCGCAAAATCCTGCCCGGCATGACGCATTGGCAGCATCCGCGCTTCTTCGCCTATTTCCCGGCCAATGCCGCACCGGTCTCGGTGGTGGCCGAATATCTGGTCTCGGTTATGGCCGCGCAATGCATGCTCTGGCAAACTTCGCCGGCAGCGACCGAACTCGAGACGCGCGTCGTCGACTGGATGCGTCAGGCGCTTGGCCTGCCGGAAGGGTTTTCCGGCGTCATGCAGGATTCGGCATCGTCGGCGACGCTCGCCGCCGTGCTGACAATGCGCGAGCGCGCGCTCGACTGGCAGGGCAACAAGAAGGGCCTGCAAGGCCAGCCGATATTGCGCGTCTATTCTTCCGATCAGGTCCACACCTCCATCGACCGGGCGATCTGGGTGTCGGGCGTCGGCGAGGACAATCTCGTGCGTATTCCGGTTGCCGGCCGCTTTCGCGCCATGGATGTCGCAGCTCTCGAAGCGGCTGTCGTTGCCGACCGGCAGGCGGGCATGCTGCCGGCCGGCATTATCGCCTGCGTCGGCGGCACCAGCACCGGCGGCACCGATGATATCGCCGGCGTCGCCGCGGTGGCGAAACGGCACGGCCTCTATCTGCATGTCGATGCCGCCTGGGCCGGATCGGCGATGATATGTCCGGAATACCGGCATTTCTGGGCGGGCGTGGAGCAGGCGGATTCCATCGTCTTCAACCCGCACAAATGGCTGGGCGCGCAGTTCGACTGCTCGGTGCAGTTCATCCGCCGGCCGGAAGACCTGGTGCGGACGCTGGCCATCAAACCGGACTACTTGGAGACGCATGGGCGCGACGGCATCATCAACTATTCCGAATGGTCGGTGCCGCTCGGGCGTCGCTTTCGCGCACTGAAACTCTGGTTCCTGCTGCGCGCCCACGGGCTGGAAAATCTGCGGACCATGATCCGCAACCATGTCGCCTGGAGCGAAGGGCTGGCCGAGCGGCTGGCCAGGGAACCGGATTTCGAGATCGCCTCGGAGCCGATGCTGTCGCTGTTCTCGTTCCGGCATCGGGCGGCCGGCACCGATTCGGACGAACACAACCTGCGGCTGGTCAACGCGATCAACGACGATGGCCGCATCTACCTGACGCAGACACGGGTGGACGGGCAGGTCGCGATCCGCTTTCAGGTCGGCCAGTTCGAGACGACGGCGGCGGATGTCGACACCGCATTCGGGGTCATCACCGAAATCTCCCGCCGGCTGGCCTGAATTGGTCGGCGAAGTTGCGTGGAGGTTTGTCTTTGGACGCATGCATTTTTCGTTAGCCGCCCCCATGCCTTTTCACCGCTTTCGTTTTTCGCTATAGACAAGGAAAACGAAAACGGGAGATCCCCAATGTATCTGTCGCCGCGTCATTCCGAGATCATCCAGATGGCCAAGGACAATGGCCGCGTGCTGGTCGAGGATCTGGCAACGCATTTCAACGTGACGCCGCAGACCATCCGCAAGGACCTCAACGATCTGTGCGACCAGCGCCTGCTTTCCCGTATCCATGGCGGGGCGCTGTTCCCGTCCGGCATCGAAAACATGGAATATGAGGCGAGGCGCAAGATCGCCGCCGACGAGAAGGAGGCGATCGGCCGCGCCGCAGCCAGGCTGATCCCGGACAACGCCTCGCTGTTCATCAATATCGGCACCACGACGGAGTCGGTCAGCAAGGCGCTTCTCGATCATACCGGCCTGATGGTCATCACCAATAATATCAATGTTGCCAACAGGATGCGCATATATCCTTCCATCGAAGTTGTTATTGCCGGCGGCGTCGTGCGGGGTTCCGACGGCGGTGTGGTCGGCGAGGCGGCGGTTGATTTCATCAGGCAGTTCAAAGTCGACTACGCGGTGATCGGCGCCTCGGCGATCGACCATGACGGTGCGTTGCTCGATTTCGATTTTCGCGAGGTGAAGGTGGCGCAGGCGATCATCGCCAATGCCCGGCATGTCATCCTCGTTTCCGACCAGACCAAGTTCGAGCGGACGGCGCCGGTTCGCATCGGCCACTTGTCGCAGGTCAACACTTTCATCACCGACCGCTGCGACATCCCGTCGGTGCGCAAGATCTGCCAGGAAGCAGAGGTTCAACTGATCGAAACCTCGCTCTCCTAGAGTGCCGTTGCGGCAACTCCCGCTGTTTATATTTCGTTTGACATTCGTTCCTATTTCGAAATAATCCCGACACGGTTTCGTAAAAACCTGAAAATGCTGCAATGCGAAATCCGGGAGGACTTTTTGTGAGCGCATCCCCGATCCATGACATCTTCGTCATCGGTGGCGGTATCAACGGCTGCGGCATTGCCCGCGATGCGGTTGGGCGCGGCTTCTCGGTGTTTCTTGCCGAGATGAACGATCTGGCCAGCGGCACGTCCTCGGGCTCGACCAAACTGATCCATGGCGGCTTGCGCTATCTGGAGTTCTATGAGTTCCGCCTGGTGCGCGAGGCGCTGATGGAGCGCGAGATCCTTTGGAAGAACGCGCCGCACATCATCTGGCCGATGCGCTTCGTGCTGCCCTATGCCAAGGGCCTGCGCCCGGCCTGGCTGATCAGGCTCGGCCTTTTCCTCTACGACCACATTGGCGGGCGCAAATTGCTGCCGGCGACCAAGACGCTGGACATGGCAAACGATCCAGCCGGCAAGCCGCTGAAGCCGTTGTTTCGCAGGGCCTTCGAATATTCCGACGGCTGGGTCAACGATGCGCGGCTGGTGGCGTTGAACGCCCGCGACGCCGCCGATCGCGGCGCAACGATACGAACCCGCACGAAAGTCGTCGACGCACGCCGTGAAGGCGAGTTCTGGACGGTCAGGCTGCAAAACACGCAGACCGGCGATACCGAGGAGGTCAAGGCGCGGCTTTTGGTCAACGCCGCCGGCCCATGGGTCGACCACGTGCTGTCGGCTACGGTCGGGTTGAACGACGTGCACAATGTCCGGCTGGTACAGGGCAGCCATATCGTCATCAGCAAGAAATTCGACGATCCGCGCGCCTATTTCTTTCAGAACAAGGATGGCCGCATCATCTTTGCCATCCCCTACGAGGAAGAGTTCACGCTGATCGGCACCACCGACCAGGACTTTTCCGGCGACCCGCGCGACGTGAAGATCAGCGATGCCGAGATCGATTATCTCTGTGCTGCGGCGAGCGAATATTTCGCGCAACCGGTCAAGCGTTCGGACATCGTCTGGACCTATTCCGCCGTGCGCCCGCTTTATGACGACGGCGCCTCGAAGGCGCAGGAAGCGACCCGCGATTATGTGCTGAAGACCGACGGCGGCGAAGGCACGGCGCCGATCGTCAACACCTTCGGCGGCAAGATCACCACCTATCGCCGGCTGTCGGAATCGATGCTCGAGAAAATCGAGGGTTTTCTCGGCAAGCGCGGCAAGCCGTGGACGGCAAACGCGCCGCTGCCGGGCGGCGATTTCCCGGCGAGCGGCTTCGACGCCGAAGTGGCGAAACTGAAAACGGCCTATCCGTTCCTCGATGCGCGTCTGGCGCGCCGCCTGACCCGGCTTTACGGGACTCGCGCAAGGATGCTGCTGGGCCTCGCCAGGTCGAATGCCGACCTTGGCCGCAACTTTGGCGCCGATCTCTACGAGGCCGAGGTACGCTACCTCGTTCAAAATGAATGGGCGATGACGGCCGAAGATGTATTGTGGCGCAGGACCAAGCGCGGCCTGCAACTGAGCCGCGAGCAGTCGGCAGCGCTCGACGAATTCATGCGCGGGATAAGCCGGCGCCATGTCGCGGCTGCCGAATAGTCATGCAGAAAGCCTGGGAGGAGGCATCATGCTGGAACTGAGAAACGTGTCGAAGACGGTCGGCGCGGCGGAGCACATACGCGACGTGTCGCTGACGCTTCAGCATGGCTCGCTCAACGTCCTGCTCGGGCCGACGCTTTCCGGCAAGACCAGCCTGATGCGGCTGATGGCCGGCCTTGACGTGCCGACATCCGGCTCGGTCTGGTTCGATGGCAAGGATGTCACCGGCATCCCGGTGCAGAAGCGCAACGTCGCCATGGTCTACCAGCAGTTCATCAACTATCCGGCGATGACCGTTTACGAGAATATCGCCTCGCCGCTGAGGGTGGCCGGTGCCGAGCGGGCAAAGATCGACAAGGAGGTGCGCAATGCCGCAGCCCTTCTCAAGCTGACGCCCTTTCTCGACCGCACGCCGCTCAGCCTCTCCGGCGGCCAGCAGCAGCGCACCGCGCTGGCGCGCGCCATCGTCAAGAACGCCAGCCTCGTGCTGCTCGACGAGCCGCTCGCCAACCTCGACTACAAGCTGCGCGAGGAGTTGCGCGCGGAATTGCCGAAGATTTTTGCGGCAACCGGCACCATCTTCGTCTACGCCACGACCGAGCCGCACGAAGCCTTGCTGCTCGGCGGCAACACGGCGACGCTTTCCGAAGGCCGCATCACCCAATTCGGCCCGACGATCGACGTCTTCCGCAGGCCGAACGACCTCGTCACGGCCAGGACGTTCGCCGATCCGCCGCTCAACACGATCGTGCTGAAGAAGAGCGGTTCGAGCTTCCTTCTTGAAGGTGGGGTGAGCCTCCCGGTGCCGGCTGAACTCGTCGGTATTGCCGATACGAGTTACACGATCGGCTTCCAGCCCCACCATCTCTCCCTTGCCCGGCCGAGCCCGTCGGCGGTGGCGGTGAGAGCCAAGGTCTCGGTCACCGAGATCACCGGTTCTGAAAGTTTCGTGCATCTCGACTTCGCCGATGTCCGCTGGGTCATGCTTGAGCACGGCATCCTGGTGTTCGAGCCGGACCAGACCATCGAGGTGTTCATCGACCCGCGGCACATCATGGTGTTCGACGCGAACGGCCGCTCGGCCGCGCCGCCGCAGATGCTGGCGGCTTGAGGAGGAGGGCACATGGCGCGCATCGACTGCAATCACATCCGCCACGCCTACGGGCCGCATCCGAAGTCGGACAAGGACTATGCGCTGAAGGAGGTGCATCACGCCTTCGAGGACGGCGGCGCCTATGCGCTGCTGGGGCCGTCGGGCTGCGGCAAGACCACGCTGCTCAACATCATTTCCGGCCTGTTGTATCCGTCGCACGGCGAGCTTCTGTTCGACGGCAAGGACGTCACCAATCTGTCGACGCAGGAGCGCAACATAGCTCAGGTGTTCCAGTTCCCGGTCATCTACGACACCATGACCGTCTACGACAATCTGGCCTTCCCTCTGCGCAACCGCGGCGTTGCGGAACCCGACGTCGACCGCAAGGTGCGTGAAACCCTTGACATGACCGGTCTGGCCGACATGGCCAAGCGAAAGGCGAGGGGCCTGACCGCCGACCAGAAGCAGAAGATCTCGCTCGGACGCGGGCTGGTGCGCTCCGATGTCAACGCGATCCTGTTCGACGAGCCGCTGACCGTCATCGACCCGCATATGAAATGGGTGCTGCGTTCGCAGTTGAAGCAGTTGCACAGGCGCTTCGGCTTCACCATGGTCTATGTCACGCACGACCAGACCGAGGCGCTCACCTTCGCCGAAAACGTCGTCGTCATGTATGAGGGCGAGATCGTTCAGATCGGCTCGCCAGCCGAACTGTTCGAGCGCCCCAAGCATACATTCGTCGGCTATTTCATCGGCTCGCCGGGCATGAACGTCATGCCGGTCGCGGTCGAAGGCAGGAGCGCGCGGCTCGGCAGCCAGACGATCGAATTGCCGGGCGCGCCCAAGGCCGGGATCACCGGTGCGATCGAACTCGGCATCCGCCCCGAATATGTCAGGCTTGGCGCCAGCGGCATGCCGGTTTCAATCCGCAAGGTCGAGGATATCGGCCGCCACAAGGTGGTGCGCGCCAGTTTCGAAGGCCGCGACATCGCGGCGATTATCGGCGAGGACGAGGACATTCCCGCCGATCCGAAGATCGCTTTCGATCCGGCCGGCATCAACATCTATGCCGATTCCTGGCGCGTCGAGATGGGAGGCTGAGCATGGGAAGGACCTGGAACAACAAGGCCTGGTTCATGGTGCTGCCGGTGCTGTTGCTGGTGGCATTCTCGGCGATCATCCCGCTGATGACGGTCGTGAATTATTCGGTGCAGGACACTTTCGGCAACAACGTCTTCTTCTGGGCGGGCGCGGAATGGTTCGAGGAAATCCTGCATTCCGACCGGTTTTGGGAAGCGATGGGCCGCAACCTGGTCTTCTCGGCCATCATCCTGGTCATCGAGATTCCGCTCGGCATCTTCATTGCGCTCAACATGCCGAAGAAGGGCTGGGGCGTTCCGGTCTGCCTGGTGCTGATGGCGNCCGCTCGGCATCTTCATTGCGCTCAACATGCCGAAGAAGGGCTGGGGCGTTCCGGTCTGCCTGGTGCTGATGGCGCTGCCGCTGCTCATCCCGTGGAACGTAGTCGGCACGATCTGGCAGGTGTTCGGCCGCGTCGATATCGGCCTGCTCGGATATACGCTGCGCGCGCTCGGCTTCGACTACAACTATGTCAACGACCCGTTCGACGCCTGGATCACCGTCATTGTCATGGACGTCTGGCACTGGACGAGCCTCGTCGTCCTGCTCTGCTACGCAGGATTGGTCTCGATCCCCGACGCCTATTACCAGGCGGCCAAGATCGACGGGGCGTCGCGCTGGGCGATCTTCCGCTACATCCAGCTGCCGAAGATGAACCGCGTGCTGCTGATCGCGGTTCTGCTGCGCTTCATGGACAGTTTCATGATCTACACGGAACCGTTCGTCGTGACCGGCGGCGGGCCCGGCAACACCACCACTTTCCTGTCGATCGATCTGGTGAAGCTGGCCATCGGCGAGTTCAACCTCGGTGAGGCGGCGGCCATGTCGATCATCTATTTCCTGATTGTCATGCTCCTGTCCTGGGTGTTCTACACCGTCATGACAGCCTACGATGCGGAGCGGTGAGATGGCGCGCCTCGACGAAACCACGGCCAACGAACGAACGCTGATGCGGCAGACCCCCGCTACAGCGGAAGCGCAGACGGCGAACGCCGCGCTGGCCCGCAAGATGCGGCGACGCGGCGAGGAGTCACGGTTCTGGTGGCTGGTGCCGACGATCTACATCATCTTCCTGATGCTGCCGATCTATTGGCTGGTCAATATGAGCTTCAAGACCAACCAGGAGATCCTCGGCGCCTTCTCGCTTTGGCCGAGAAACCCGACGCTTGCCAATTACGCGGTCATTTTCAATGATCCGTCGTGGTACAGGGGCTACATCAACTCGATCATCTATGTGGTTATGAACACGGTGATTTCCGTGGCTGTGGCGCTTCCGGCAGCCTATGCCTTCTCGCGCTACCGCTTCCTCGGTGACAAGCACCTGTTTTTCTGGCTGCTGACCAACCGCATGGCGCCGCCGGCGGTGTTCGCGCTGCCGTTCTTCCAGCTCTATTCGGCTTTCGGCCTGATCGACACCCATATCGCGGTGGCGCTGGCGCACTGCCTGTTCAACGTGCCGCTGGCGGTCTGGATCCTTGAAGGCTTCATGTCGGGCGTGCCGAAGGAAATCGACGAGACCGCCTATATCGACGGCTATTCCTTCCCGCGCTTCTTCCTCAAGATATTCATGCCGCTGATCGCGAGCGGCGTTGGCGTCGCGGCCTTCTTCTGCTTCATGTTCTCGTGGGTGGAGCTGCTGATCGCGCGGACGCTGACCACGACCGCGGCAAAACCGATAGCCGCGATCATGACGCGGACGGTTTCGGCCTCGGGCCTCGACTGGGGTGTGCTGGCCGCAGCCGGCGTGCTCACCATCATACCGGGTGCGCTCGTCATCTGGTTCGTGCGAAATTATATCGCGAAGGGCTTTGCCCTGGGGAGGGTGTGATCATGAGCTTCTCCTGGATGGCCTGGACCTGGCCGACCGCCGCCTTCTTCGGCACCATCTTCCTGCTGCTCTGCGGCATGGCGGTCTGGGAATACGCCTCGCCTGGCGGCAATCCGCGCATCGGCGTCTTGCGCTTCGAGACGACGCGCGGCGACCGTCTCTTCCTATCGCTGCTTGGCAGCGCCTTTATCCATCTCGCTTGGCTGGGTCTTGTCGGACCCAACCTGTGGTGGGCTCTCGCTCTCTCCGTGGTCTACGCCATCGGCGTGTTCCGCTACGTATAGAGGGGGAAACTGTTGGAGCATGCCCGGGGGCTGCTCCAGATAGCACTTAGAACTGAACAGTGGAGGAAACACATGCGAAGGCAATTTCTGACGTCAACGACTGCTCTGGTCCTGCTCCTCGGAGCCGGCCAAGCCTATGCTGGAATGGACGAAGCCAAGGCGTTTCTCGACGCCGAGATCAAGGACATGTCGACGCTCGACCGCGCCGCCCAGGAAGCCGAGATGCAGTGGTTCATCGATGCTGCAAAACCCTTTGCGGGCATGGACATCAAGGTCGTCTCGGAAACCATCACGACGCACTCTTATGAATCGACGACGCTGGCCAAGGCGTTCGCAGACATCACCGGCATCAAAGTCACCCATGATCTGATCGGCGAAGGCGATGTTGTCGAAAAGCTGCAGACGCAAATGCAGTCGGGCGAAAACATCTACGACGCCTATGTCAACGACTCCGACCTGATCGGCACCCATTGGCGCTACCAGCAGGCACGCAGCCTGACCGACTGGATGGCGAACGAGGGCAAGGACGTCACCAACCCGAACCTCGACCTCGCCGACTTCATCGGCACCAAGTTCACGACGGCTCCGGACGGCGACCTTTACCAACTGCCCGACCAGCAGTTCGCCAACCTCTACTGGTTCCGCTACGACTGGTTCAACGACGAGAAGAACAAGGCGGACTTCAAGGCGAAGTACGGCTACGACCTCGGCGTTCCCGTCAACTGGTCGGCCTATGAGGACATCGCCGAATTCTTCACCGGCCGCGAGATCGACGGCAAGAAGGTCTACGGCCATATGGATTACGGCAAGAAGGATCCGTCGCTCGGCTGGCGCTTCACCGATGCCTGGCTTTCGATGGCCGGCAATGGTGACAAGGGGCTGCCGAATGGTCTTCCGGTTGACGAATGGGGCATTAAGGTCGACGAGAAGTCGCGGCCCGTCGGCTCCTGCGTGGCTCGCGGCGGCGACACCAACGGTCCGGCGTCGGTCTATGCCATCCAGAAATATCTCGACTGGATGAAGGCTTACGCTCCGGCCGCGGCCCAGGGCATGACCTTCTCGGAATCCGGACCGGTTCCGGCGCAGGGCGAAATTGCCCAGCAGATGTTCATGTACACGGCCTTCACCGCCAACATGGTGGAGGACGGCCTTCCCGTCGTGAACGAGGACGGTACGCCGAAATGGCGCTTCGCTCCGTCGCCGCATGGCGTGTACTGGAAGGACGGCATGAAGCTCGGCTACCAGGACGTGGGTTCCTGGACGCTGCTCAAGTCGACGCCTGACGACCGCGCGAAGGCAGCCTGGCTTTACGCGCAGTTCGTCACCTCGAAGACAGTCGACGTTAAGAAAGCCCATGTCGGCCTGACGCTGATCCGCGAGAGCACGATCCAGCACAAGAGCTTCACGGACCGCGCCCCGAAGCTCGGCGGCCTGATCGAGTTCTACCGCTCGCCGGCCCGCGTCCAGTGGTCGCCGACGGGTACGAACGTCCCTGACTATCCGAAGCTGGCACAGCTTTGGTGGCAGGCGATCGGCGACGCCTCGTCGGGTGCCAAAACTCCGCAGGAGGCGATGGACTCGCTCTGTGCCGAGCAGGAAGAGGTGCTTGAGCGCCTCGAGCGCGCCGGCGTGCAGGGCGACATCGGACCGAAACTCGCCGAGGAAAAGACCCTGGAGGAGTGGAACGCCGATGCCGTCGCCAAGGGCAATCTCGCGCCGCAGCTGAAGATCGAGCCGGAGAAGGACAAGCCGCAGACCATCAACTACGACGAGCTGGTCAAGAGCTGGAGCAACTGAGCATCGGTCCGGGCGTTCGCGCCCGCATCGCACCAATCGGGGGAGGCGGCATCTTGCCGTCTCCCCTGTTTGCGCCGAGGGAGTGAGAATGACTGGCTTTATCCTAGCAATCGACCAGGGGACGACGTCGAGCCGGGCGATCCTGTTCGACGGTGAGATGAAGGTCGTAGGCAGCGGCCAGAAGGAATTTATCCAGCATTATCCGGCCTCCGGCTGGGTAGAGCATGATCCGGAGGAAATCTGGTCGAGTGTCGTGGCGACGGCGAAGGCTGCGCTGAAGAGCGCCGGCCGCGATGCGTCGGATGTCGCGGCCATCGGAATCACCAACCAGCGCGAGACCGTCGTCATCTGGGACAGGGCGACCGGCAGGCCGATCCATAACGCGATTGTCTGGCAGGACCGCCGCACCGCGCCGCTGTGCCAGAAATTGAAGAAGCAGGGGTTGGAGAAGAAGTTCACCAGGAAGACCGGCCTGCTGCTCGATCCCTATTTCTCCGGCACCAAGATCGCCTGGATGCTGGACAAGGTGAAGGGCGCCAGAAAACGTGCCGAGAACGGCGAATTGCTGGCCGGCACCATCGACAGCTTTCTGATCTGGCGGCTGACCGGCGGCAAGGTTCACGCTACCGACGCCACCAACGCCTCGCGCACGCTGGTCTACAACATCGAAAAGAATGGATGGGACGACGAGCTCCTGGCCATTCTCGGTATACCGGTAAGAATGCTGCCGCAGGTGAAGGATTGCGCCGACGACTATGGAATCACAGAGAAAAGCCTGTTCGGCGCAGAGATAAAGATCCTCGGTGTAGCCGGCGACCAGCACGCGGCGACCATCGGCCAGGCCTGTTTCGAGCCGGGCATGATGAAATCGACCTATGGCACCGGCTGCTTTGCGCTGCTCAACACCGGCAGCGATCTGGTGCGCTCGAAGAACCGTCTGCTGACGACCATTGCCTACAGGCTGAACGGCAAGACCACCTATGCGCTGGAAGGGTCGATCTTCATCGCCGGTGCTGCCGTGCAATGGCTGCGCGACGGCATCAAGGTGATCGGCAAGGCCGAGCAGAGCGGCGTGCTGGCGGCGAGCGCCGACCCGACCCAGGAAGTCTATCTGGTGCCGGCTTTCGTCGGGCTTGGCGCGCCGCACTGGGACGCTGAGGCGCGCGGCGCCATCTTCGGGCTGACCCGCAATTCGGGCCCGGCGGAATTTGCCCGTGCCGCACTCGAATCCGTCGCGTTCCAGACGCGCGACCTGCTCGATGCGATGCGCAAGGACTGGAAGGGCGCGTCAGCGAAGACCGTTCTCAGGGTCGATGGCGGCATGGTGGCGTCGGACTGGACGATGCAGCGGCTGGCCGACATCCTCGATGCGCCGGTCGACCGTCCGACCATCCTGGAGACGACGGCGCTCGGCGCGGCATGGCTGGCCGGCTCGAAGGCGGGCGTCTGGCCGAAGACAATGGAATTCGCCAGGAGCTGGGCGCTGGAGCGACGGTTTCGACCGGACATGGATGCATCGGTCCGTTCCGCAAAGCTGGCGGGTTGGCGCCATGCTGTGCGCCGGACACTGAGCCCGCTGTAGATTCGCGCACCGAAGAAGAAAGAGCCTGCGCCGTGTCAGCGCAGGCTCTTCTCTTCAACGACTCTTGTTCAGCTTCGCCCTGTTATCAATAGGGCGAGATGCACGGCCGGCGGGGACCGTAGTAAGGCTGATACGTGTTGTCGTAAGCCCGGTAAGATCTGTAGCGGCTGTAGCACCACTCCACGTGGGCATCGCCGCGATAGATGCGGCGGCTCTGGTTGTTGATGATCGCGCCGGTGATCAGCGCGCCGGTAGCGAAGGCCGCCAGCGGGAACCAGTAGTCGTTGTAGCGACGATAGCCAGGACGATAGTAGCGATAGCCGCGATAGCCGCGCCAATACCTGAAATCGTCGTTACGGGCGAAACGACGAAAATCGCGGCGGTCAAAATCGCGACGAGAAAAATCGCGGCGGAAATCGCGACGGGAGAAATCGCGACGGGACTCACGGCGGAAATCGCGACGGGAGAAATCGCGGTCGAAACCACGCCTCCATCGTCTGTGTTCGACAGTCTGGACATCCGACGAGACATTCTGGCCTAGCGGCACATAGATGGGCTGGGCGTTGACGGGCACGATTTGTGCTACAGCGAACGACGCTGACAGCGCAGTCGCCAGCAAGCCCGACATGATCCTGTTCATGGTCTTCTCCTTGAACACGTCGTCCCTTGTAGCGATAAAACGGGGATGTTGCGCAATTGTTCCGCGAAGAATAGCAAGCTGCTGATTCGTAATGCGTCTCGGCTTTTGTGCGAGACAGCCACTCCGGTCTTGTCGAGACGGTTTGCGAGGCGTCAGCAGACCGCGAAAAGTCCGGCTCGCGAGGCCTCTTTTTCCGGTTGACCGTTCGAGACACTCTCCCTATGTTCCGCGCAATTTCGAGGGCGGCATCCTGAGCCCGCGGGAGCGCGTAGCTCAGCCGGTAGAGCAACTGACTTTTAATCAGTAGGTCCAGGGTTCGAATCCCTGCGCGCTCACCATTTTTTCCCTGAAAATCAACAGGTTAGCGTTCCTGTTCCCGGTCTAAAGCGAGATGCTTCATGACGCCTTGGGTTTTCCAGCGGCGTCGAGCCAGGTTCTCTCAAGAATCGTCTCGATCACACCAGCGACACGTTCCCGCCGGCGTGGCGCTCCAGCCGGCCGGCTAGGTCGAGTTCCAGCAGCACCATGAAAACCTGGGCGGGATGCAGGCCGGTGTGGCGGATGATTTCGTCGATCGCCACCGGCGTTGGGCCGAGCGCTTCGATGACGCGGGCGCGGTCGTCTTCGCCGGGTGGCGGTGTTGCCGAAAAGTCGGGCGGCTCTTCGAGCAGCGGCGTCCTTGGCGCCAGTGCGCCGACCAGCGGCGCGATCGCACCGGTAATGTCCGATGCTTCGGTGACCAGGGTGGCGCCGTCCTTGAGCAAGGCGTTGGCGCCCGCGGCGCGCGGATCGAGCGGCGAGCCGGGGACGGCGAAGACCAGCCGGCCCATCTCGCCGGCAAGCCTGGCGCTGATCAGCGAGCCGGAACGCAGCGCCGCCTCGACCACGACCAGCCCCAATGCCGCACCGGCGACAAGGCGGTTGCGGCGTGGAAAATCCTGGGCGCGCGGCTGCCAGCCGAACGGCATCTCTGAAATGATGGCGCCGCCGCGCTCGGCAATCTCGTTGCACAATGCGGCATTCTCGGGCGGGTAGGGCAGGTCGAGGCCGCCGGCCAGCACACCGATCGTGCCTGACGCAAGGCTGCCCTGATGTGCTGCCGTGTCGATGCCGCGCGCCAGGCCGGAGACGATGCCGAAGCCGTCGCGGCCGAGTTCGGCGGCGAGCGTCCGCGCCATCTTGATGCCGGCCAGCGAGGCGTTGCGGGCGCCGACTATGGCGACCGCCGGCAGCCGGAACACCGCGCCTTCGCCCTTGACCGCGAGCAGCGGCGGCGGATGGTCCATGTTTTTCATCAGCGGCGGATAGTCGGCCTCGCCAATGCCGACGAAGCGAGCGCCGGCGCGCCGTGCGGTCTCCAGTTCAGCCGCGGCCTCGGCCACCGTCGGGATGCGGACGGCCTTTCTGGCGCCGCCCGAAACCATCAGCTCGGGCAGCATCTCGAGCGCCGTCTCGGCCGAGCCGAAGCGGTTGATCAGGTCGCGAAAGGTGGCCGCACCGACATTCGGCGTGCGGATCAAACGAAGCCAGCTCAACCGCTGCCGGTCGCTGAGCCGCGTCCCGGCGGCGCGCTGGCTCACTCCCTGGCTCCGATCTTGTTCTCGGTGCCGGCCAGCAGCCGGATAATGTTGGCCCGGTGCTTTATGATGACGATCAGGCTCATCAGCGCGAACAGCCCGGCAATCTCGGGCGTGCTGAGGACATAGAGCGCGATCGGCACGACGATTGCTGCCGTCAGCGCCGCAAGCGAGGAATAACGGAACAGGAAAGCCATGGCCAGCCAGACGAGGGCGAAGATCAGCGCCACCTGCCAGGCAAGAGCGATCAGCACGCCGAGGTAGGTGGCGACCCCCTTGCCGCCCTTGAAACCGAGCCAGACCGGGAAGAGATGGCCGAAGAAGGCGCCTAAGCCGGCCCAGAGCCCGAGCTCCGGGGCAAAGTAACCGGCGATCAGCACCGCCGCCGTGCCTTTCAGCGCGTCGAGCAGCAGAGTGGCGGCAGCCAGGCCCTTGTTGCCGGTGCGCAGCACATTGGTGGCGCCGATATTGCCGGAGCCGATGTTGCGGACGTCGCCAAGGCCGGCGGCATGGGTGATCAGGAGGCCGAACGGGATCGAGCCGAGCAGATAGCCGAACACCAGCGCCAAGACGATGCCGTAAGCCATTGTTCCCCCGGATATGCCCTAAAGCGCGTCGCGTTTGACCGGCCTCACGCGACGCGCTTTAGGTTGCTGTTTTATGCATGTCGTTATCGCAAAACCGCTGCGCACCCTCGGGTCAGGCCCGAGGGCATGCTTTTGCGCGACATGCATTAGGCCGAAAACACTGTGCGGCCCGCCACCATCGTTTGCAAGACCTTGCCCTGCAGCCGCGCGCCTTCGAAACAGGTGTTTTTCGAGCGCGAACGGATGCCGCTTTCGCTGACGATCCATGGCTCGTCGAGATCGACCAGCGCAATGTCGGCGACCGCACCCGGCTTCAGCGTGCCGCCGGGCAGGCCGAACAGTCTTGCCGGCGCAGTGGACAATGTCTCAAGCAACCTGAGCAGCGTCAAATCGCCATTGTGGTAGAGCCGCAGCGCTGCACCGAGCAGCGTTTCCAGTCCGATGGCACCGGCCGCGGCGTCGGCGAAAGGCAGCCGCTTGGTGTCGACATCCTGGGGGTCGTGCGAGGATACGATGATGTCGATGGTGCCGTCCTTGACCGCCTCGATCATCGCCAGCCGGTCTTCCTCGGCGCGCAACGGTGGCGTCAGCCGGAAGAAGGTGCGGTATTCGCCGACATCGTTCTCGTTGAGCGACAGATTGTGGATCGAGACGCCTGATGTGACTTTGGTGCCGTCGGCCTTGGCCCTCGTTACCGCGTTTGCCGCCATCGCAGTCGAAATCTTGGCCGCGTGATAGGCGCCGCCAGTCAGCCGCGCCAGCGCAAGGTCGCGCTCCAGCGGAATGGACTCGGCCTCGCGCGGAATGCCGGCAAGGCCGAGCCAGCTGGCATAGAGGCCTTCGTTCATGACGCCTGACGAAGCGAGTTCGGCGTCCTGGGTTTCATGCGCGATCACGCCGCCGAAATCGCGCGCATAGGTCAGCGCGCGGCGCATCACCAGTGCGCTTGCTATGGTGTGCCGCCCGTCGGTGAAGGCGATCGCGCCGGCCTCGCGCAGCAGGCCGAATTCGGTCATCTCGCGGCCTTCGAGCCCCTTGGTGATCGCCGCCGCCGGAAAGATGTTGACGATGGCCGTGTCCTTGGCGGTGCGCAGCACGAATTCGACCAGCGCGACATTGTCGATCACCGGGTCGGTGTCGGGCATCATGACGATGGAAGTGACGCCGCCGGCGGCCGCCGCCACGCTGGCCGAAGCGATGGTCTCGCGGTGTTCGCCGCCCGGTTCGCCGATGAAGACGCGCGCATCGATCAGGCCGGGAATGATTGCCTTGCCGTCGCAGTCGATGACATTAGCATCTTGCGGAGCGCCCTGGTTCAAGGCCGCCTTGCCGGCGGCGACGATCTTGCGGCCCTCGACAATGACGGTGCCGACCTCATCGATGCCGCGCGACGGATCGACGATGCGGGCCCGGCTGAACACCGTTGTGCTCATGCGCCGCGGCCCTCAAGGTTGCGGCCCTCATAATTGCGGCGGGGATCGAGCAGCGCTTCCATCACCGCCATGCGCACGGCGACACCCATCTCCACCTGCTCCTGGATGACGCTCTGCGGACCGTCGGCGATTTCCGAGGCGATCTCGACGCCGCGGTTCATCGGGCCGGGGTGCATGACCAGAGCGCCGTCCTTGGCCGCCTTCAGCTTCTCGGCGTCAAGGCCGAAATAGTGGAAATACTCACGCACCGAAGGCACGAAGGCGCCTTCCATCCGCTCGCGCTGCAGCCGCAGCATCATCACCACATCCGCGTCCTTGAGCCCTTCGGCCATCGAACGGGTGACGATCACGCCCATTTTCTCGATGCCGGCGGGCAAAAGCGTCGACGGCGCCACGACGCGCACCTGCGCGCCGAGCGCATTGAGCAGCATGATGTTGGAACGCGCCACGCGCGAATGCAGGATGTCGCCGCAGATCGCCACGATCAGCTTCGACAGCGGGCCCCTGGCGCGGCGGATGGTCAGCGCGTCGAGCAGCGCCTGCGTCGGGTGCTCATGGGCGCCGTCGCCGGCATTGATCACCGAGCAGCCGACCTTTTGCGCCAGCAGCGCGGCGGCACCCGCCGACTGGTGGCGGATGATCAGGATGTCGGGATGCATGGCGTTCAGTGTCATCGCCGTGTCGATCAGCGTCTCGCCCTTCTTCACCGAAGAACTGGCCACCGACATGTTCATGACGTCGGCGCCGAGCCGTTTTCCGGCCAGTTCGAACGACGATTGGGTACGGGTCGAAGCTTCGTAGAACAGATTGATCTGGGTGCGGCCACGCAGCGTCGAGGCCTTCTTCTCCGACTGCCGCGAGATCGCGACTGACCGGTCCGCCCTGTCCAGCAAAAGCTCGATGTCGGCGGGGGAAAGATCGCGGATGCCCAGAAGATGGCGGTGGGGATAGAGTGGCAGGGACGAAGCGTCGGTCATCTCAAGGCGCTGCTATAGGGTGGAGGACCTTTGGCTGCAAGCACCAGCTTTGGATTGCGGCCTTTCTCCCCGGTATTTTCGTCGCGCGCGTTGCGCGGCTTGGGCTATATCTAGCTGATGGCTTCGGATTCGTGGCCTTGTGATGATAAGGACAGTGTGTGACCGACGACGTGACGAACCAGCCGCCGCCGCTGGCAGGCGGCAACGCATGGCGAGGCGATCCGTTGCTGATCCAGCTTGCCGAGCGTTTTTCCGATCCGGTGCGCAAGGATATCGATGGGCTTGGCCGTTTCGTGCTGACGCAGGAGGCGCAGGAACTGGCTCGCCTTGCCAATGTCGAGACGCCGAAGCTCAGGACCCATGACCGCCAGGGCCGGCGCATCGATCTGGTCGAGTTCCATCCAGCCTATCATGCGCTGATGCGCCGGTCGGTGGCGAACGGACTGCATTCGTCGGTCTGGGAAAATGGCGATGCCGAGATCGGCCGCCGCCATCAGGTGCGGGCCGCCCGTTTCTACCTGACGGCGCAGCTCGAAACAGGGCACCTCTGTCCCATCACCATGACCAGCGCCTCGCTGGCAGCGCTGATGGCAAGCCCAAAACTGTTTCGCGAATGGGCGCCACGGGTGACGACACGCAAATACGACCAGAGCCAGAAGCCGCCGGTCGAAAAAGCCGGGTTGACGCTCGGCATGGGCATGACCGAGAAGCAGGGCGGCACCGACGTCCGCGCCAACGTCACCAGGGCCGAGCGCGCCGGCAGCAGCTTCTATCGGCTGACCGGCCACAAATGGTTCATGTCGGCGCCGATGTCGGATGCGTTCCTGGTGCTTGGACAGGCGCCGGAAGGACTTTCGTGCTTTCTCGTTCCGCGCATTCTCGGCGATGGCTCGGGCAACGGCTTCCGCTTCCAGCGGCTGAAGGACAAGCTTGGCAACCGCTCCAACGCCTCGTCCGAAGTCGAGTTCGTCAATGCCATCGGCGAGATGGTCGGCGAGCCCGGGGCAGGCGTCAAGACGATCATGGATATGGTGACGCTGACCCGGCTCGACTGCGCGATCGCCTCGTCGGCGATCATGCGAGCCGGGCTGGCCGAAGCCGTCCACCACACCCGTCACCGCCAGGTGTTTGGAACCAATCTGATCGAGCAGCCGCTGATGCAGCGCGTGCTGGCCGACATGGCGCTCGACGTCGCCGCCGCCACCGCGCTGTCATTCCGACTGGCGCGCTCTTTCGACGAGGCGGCCGGCGACCGCGGCGAGGCGGCTTTTGCGCGCGCCATGACGCCGGTCGTCAAATACTGGGTCTGCAAGATCGCACCGCCGCTGCTCTATGAGGCGATGGAGTGCCTCGGCGGCAATGGCTATGTCGAGGAGGCCCCGCTCGCCCGCTACTATCGCGAAGCTCCGGTCAACGCGATCTGGGAGGGATCCGGCAATGTCATGGCGCTCGACGTGCTGCGCGTGCTGGGGCGTGCACCCGGACTGTTCGAGGAGGTGCTGGCCGGCATCGATCGCGATCTCGGCGCCGGCGGGCGCGGCACCGTCGGTGTGCTCAAGGCAGCCATGCAGGTCGCGGCAACCGACGAGGGCTCGGCGCGTCTGCTCACCGAGCAACTGGCGCTGTCGGCGGCGGCGGCGGAGCTTCGCAGGCTGGGGGCAGGGCGGATCGCCGACGCCTTCGTCGAGACGCGCCTCGCCGGCCAGTGGCGCAACACCTATGGCATGCTCGATTCGCGCCATGACGCGCGTATGATCATCGACACGCTCTACCCCCCGGTCACCTGAAGCGACTTCGGCAAGGTTTCTCGTCGTTTGTCGCGCCGCTAGATGATTGCGAGAGCACAGGGGCGCCGTTGATCGATGGTACGACTTCGAGCAAAAAGCCACGGAAGAAGCGTTGAAGACCTGGTGCGCGGATAACGACATCAAGGTCAGCAGCTGAAGTTGAGGTATCAAGCGTCTGGTGGTGTCAGGATCGTTCCGATGACTGGCCCAGGGCCTATTGGGGAGCGGGCGAAATCCACGTCCAAGCCACGGTATCAGGCGAGATAACGCTCACCGCCGCTGTGGATGACCGTTAACCTTAACAAATGGTTTCCATTGCAGCGGCAGGCCGCAAAGCCCACTGTCCTGTCTACGGAAGCAGGAACGCTATGTGGCATATATTGGGCTCCTTGACGGCGAACGCGGCGGCGCACAACTCGGCGCTCTCGCGCATTTCAGGCCCCCTGGACACGAACTTGTGGCTGGACACGAACTTGAGGGACCGCTGATGCGCACCTTGTTCGCGCTATGGGCGACGCCGCTCGCCCTGTTCTGGGGCTGGTTCTTCCTGTCGCTCAACGACATCAATTTCGGCTATGTCATGCTGAGCCGCCAATTGCATGACCTCGTCTTCCAGCTCTATGGCGAGATGCTTGGCATCGATCCGGCGCTCATTCCCGGCATGGTGGCGAAGGCCTGCATCCTCGACAGCCTGCTGCTGATGGCGTTTTGGGCATTTCGCCGCCGCCGGGTGATCGGTGGCTGGATCAGGATTATGCGCGACCGCTATTTCGACCAGGCGTCGACGCCGAGCGCCTGAAGCCGGTCGAGCGCGCCCTGCAGAATAAAGGCCGCCGCGGCCGAATCGATCTTGCCGGCGCGTTTGCGGCGCGAAAAATCCATCTCGATCAGCGTCCGCTCGGCCGCCACCGTCGACAGCCGCTCGTCCCATAAGACGAAGGGCAGGTCGGTCACACCAGCCATGTTACGGGCGAAGGCGCGGGATTTCTGGGCGCGCGGGCCTTCCGACCCGTCCATGTTGACCGGCAGGCCGAGCACCACGGCCCCGACATTCTCTTTCTGCAGCAAGGCGAGCAGCACTGCGGCATCCAGCGAGAATTTCCTGCGCATGATGACGGGACGCGGGTGGGCGAAGGCAAAGCCCCGGTCGGAAACCGCCACGCCAATCGTCTTGTCGCCAAGGTCGAGCCCGGCCAGCGTCTTGCCGCCGCCGAGCCGCGCCGGCAACTCCTCGATGGTGATGATGCTCAACGGCTTTCCTCGAACCATACGCCGCAAAGGACGCTGTGGGACTTTAATTTCACTGCCGGCGTTCTATCCTTTGGCGAAGCAAAAATCGAGGAAGGCATTCATGAAACTGACCTGGTACGGACATTCCGCATTTCGCGTCGAAACCGCCGAGGCGAAAATCCTCATCGATCCCTACCTGATCGGCAATCCGTCATGGACGGGCGGCTGGGAAGAGCCGGCGGAAGGGGTCACGCATGTGCTGTTGACCCACGGCCACAGCGACCACATCAGCGGTGCGCTCGAAGTGCTCGGGAAAAGCGGCGCCATGCTGGTCGCCAATTTCGAGATCTGCATGTACCTGGTCGGCAAGGGCGTCAGCGACAAGAAGATCAATCCGGGCAATATCGGCGGCACGATCGATTGCGGCGGCTTCACCACCACCTTCGTCCAGGCGCTGCATTCCTCGTCGTTCCCGGGCGACAAGGGCCAGAACACCTATCTCGGCAATCCCGGCGGCCTCGTGCTGCATTTCCAGGAAGACAAGACGCTCTATCATATGGGCGACACCGACATCTTTTCCGACATGGCGCTGATCAACGAACTGCACGAGCCGAAGATCGGCATCGTGCCGATCGGCGACCGCTTCACCATGGGCGGCGCGGTGGCAGCCCTTGCCTGCCGGCGCTTCTTTCAGTTCGAGACGGTCATTCCCAGTCACTTCGGCACGTTTCCGATCATCGACCAGACTGCCGACAAATTTGTCGCGGGGCTGGAGGGTTCCGGCGTGAAGGTGGCGTTGCCGGAGATCGGCGGGACGATTAGCTTGTAGAAGACGCTAGGTATAAGGCGCCAAAATGGAGTGAAAACATGGGTTTAAGGGGCTTTCTTTTCATTTCTGTTCTTTCTGTGGCCTCCCCGGCTCCCGCCGCGGAGGACTTCATCAAAGGCGTCTATCTCCAGTCCGAGGACCTTTGTGCGCAGGCCAAGAAGTACACACTGGAGGCGCTGATCGACGCTGGCAACATCGTGCTCTCGGCGCGTGGCCTGCAAAGCGTCGAATACGATTGCGAGTTCCTTCAGATCACCAAGGCGACGCTATCGCCGAGTTGGGCGGTGGCAGCCATATGTCAGGAGCCGGGACATGTCTTTCCGGACGTTCTCTCCGTAACGCAATTGAGCCCGAAGCAGATCGATCTGGTTTCGGTCCGACCTGCGGAAGACGAAAGCGAGGCGAGCGGCAACAGCGGCAGCTTTTTCCTCTGCGACGGTGTGGCCCTGCCATAGACCTTCTGGCTGAGTTCTCGGCACGATGCATGTTGCGCGGCACGCGCCGCGCCGCTATAGCGCGGACTGGTTTTCCCGAGGCACAAGCAAATATGTCCGTTGATCTGCAGACAGTGAAGCGCGTCGCGCGTCTCGCCCGCATTGCGGTGAGCGAGGCGGATGCCGAGCGCATGACCGGCGAGTTGAACGCCATTCTCGGCTTTGTCGAGCAGTTGAACGAGGTCGAGGTCGCCGGCGTCGAGCCGATGACGTCGGTCATTCCGATGGAGATGAAGAAGCGCCCGGACGTCGTCACCGACGGCAGCAAGGCGGCCGACATCGTCGCCAACGCACCGGCGACCGAAGAGAATTTCTTCCTCGTTCCGAAGGTCGTGGAGTAGCGGGCCGATGGCAATCGAGATCGCCATCGAAACGCCGCTGCAGGACGACGTCCGCGGGCTGGTCAAGGAGCTCAACGACACGCTGCTGGAACTGACGCCGCCGGAGCACTGCTCCCACATGACCGTCGAGCAGATGGCCGACAACGACACGACTGTCTTCATCGCTCGCGACAACGGCCTCGCCATCGGCTGCGGCGCGCTGAAACGCCACGATGGCGCCGTCGGCGAGGTCAAGCGCATGTACACGCGGCCTTCGCATCGCGGGCAGAAGATCGGCGCCGGGATCGTCGAGCGAATCGAGGCGCTGGCGCGCAATGAAGGACTGAAGCGTCTGGTGCTGGAAACCGGCGACCGCCATCCGGCTGCGTGGACCGTCTATGAACGCGCCGGATTTTCGCGCTGCGGCCCGGTGCTGGACTATCCCGATTCCGGGTGGTCGGTGTTTTACGAAAAGAGCCTTGCCTGATGAGCGACCTGACCCACCTGACGATATCGCAGGCCCGCGCCAAGCTGCGCGCCAGGGAAATCACCGCAACCGAGATCACCGAAGCCTATCTCCAGGCGATCGAGCGGGCCAATCCGGCGCTCAATGCCTATGTCGTCGTAACCGATGACAAGGCGCGCGACATGGCCAGGGCCTCGGACGCGAAGCTTGCGAAGGGCGAGGGCGGGTCGCTCGAAGGCATTCCGCTCGGCATCAAGGACCTGTTCGGCACCGAAGGCATCCACACCCAGGCCTGCAGTCATGTGCTGGACGGCTTCAAGCCGCACTACGAATCGACCGTCACCGCCAATCTGTGGGCCGACGGCGCCGTCATGCTCGGCAAGCTCAACATGGACGAGTTCGCCATGGGCTCGTCCAATGAGAGCTCCTACTACGGCCCTGTCGTCAATCCGTGGCGGCGTTCACGCGTCGACACGATGGTGATGCCGACCACGCATCAGGGCGATGGCGGTTTTGTCTCGGCCGGCGGCACCAGGACCGCGCGCACGCTGGATAACGCCCAACTCGTGCCGGGCGGCTCGTCGGGTGGCTCGGCCTCCGCCGTTTCGGCGTTCCTGTGTGCCGGCGCCACCGCCACCGACACCGGCGGCTCGATCCGCCAGCCCGCCGCCTTCACCGGCACGGTCGGCATCAAGCCGACCTACGGCCGCTGCTCGCGCTGGGGCATCGTCGCCTTCGCTTCGTCGCTCGACCAGGCCGGTCCGATCGCCCGCGACGTGCGTGACGCCGCGATTCTCTTGAAATCCATGGCCTCGGTCGATCCGAAGGACACCACCTCGGTTGACCGCCCGGTGCCGGATTACGAGGCGGCGATCGGCAAGCCGATCAAGGGCATGAAGGTCGGCATCCCCAGGGAATACCGCGTCGACGGCATGCCCGACGAGATCGAGGCGCTGTGGCAGAAGGGCATTGCCTGGCTGAAAGATGCCGGCGCCGAGATCGTCGACATTTCTCTTCCGCATACCAGATACGCGCTGCCGGCCTATTACATCGTCGCGCCCGCCGAAGCTTCGTCGAACCTCGCCCGCTATGACGGCGTCCGCTACGGGCTGCGCGTGCCGGGCAAGGACATCGTCGGCATGTACGAGAAGACCCGCGCCGCCGGCTTCGGCCGCGAGGTCAAGCGCCGTATCATGATCGGCACCTATGTGCTCTCGGCCGGCTACTACGACGCCTACTATCTGCAGGCGCAGAAGGTGCGCAACCTCATCAAGCGGGATTTCGAAAACGCATTCACCGCCGGCGTCGACGTCATCCTGACGCCGGCGACGCCGTCGGCGGCCTTCGGCATCGCCGACGAGGACATGGCCGCCGACCCGGTCAAGATGTACCTCAACGACATCTTCACGGTGACCGTGAACATGGCCGGACTGCCGGGCATCGCCGTGCCCGCAGGGCTCGACGCCAAGGGCCTGCCGCTCGGCCTGCAGCTCATTGGCCGGCCGTTCGACGAGGAAACCTTGTTCCAGACCGCCCATGTCATCGAAGAGGCTGCGGGAACGTTCCAGCCGGAAAAGTGGTGGTAGTGTCGTCTCCCACCTGAAGGGGTGAGGGCTCGTCGCCTACCGGCTGTCGGGCCGCATCGATCGGCTTTTTCCCGGACCGGGTGTCGGCTCGGGCGGCTGACCGATCACGGCTTGCCGCGCCGCCGAGAAGAACTGGCGACGCACCAGAACCGCCAGCAACAGCAGCGTCGACAGCACGAACACTTTTGGGTCGACGAACCAGCCGAGATAGCCGATCGAGAAGAACACGCCGCGCATGCCGGAATTGAAATGTTTTCCGGCCAGCATGTTCATGCGCGCCGCCCGCCATACCGCCGTCTCACTGACCGGGTTGCGTGAAGCCTCGCCGTGCGGGATCGGCACCGCACCGATCAGAATCGAGCAATAGTTGAACAGCCGGTAGGCCCAGCCGAACTTGAAAAAGGAATAGGCAAGGATCAGCACCAATCCGAACACCTTCATCTGAAAGGCGGAGCGGGACGACGTCGCGCCGAGCGGCAGGTCGCTCAGCACCGAAACAACCTGATCGGAGGCGCCGAGCAGGGCAAAACAGCCGCCGATCGCAATCAGCGAACTGGAGGCGAAGAAGGCGGTTCCCTGTTGAAGGCCGGCCATGATGGCGGTGTCGACAATGCGGACCTCGCGTTCGGCCATGTTCCGCATCCAGGCTTGACGCTGGACGTTCATCGCCGTCGTCAGCGACATGCGCCTGACCAGCTTTCCGTCGGAGGCGAGCGTATGCAGCACCCACACGAAAACGAAGAAGGCAAGCGCAACGAGGTCTGCCGTCGACAAATGGAAGGAATCGCCCATGCAACCCTCTTACCACAAGCGGTGTCGGCGCTTCGATGGCGGAACGCAACGATGTCGCTGCCGGAGCAAACAAGGTCGGCAGGTGCAGCGCCGCAATCTTCGAAAGAGCGGAAACATCACAGGAATTCCTATATGTAAATTCCAATAGGAGAGCGACGCGTGTTCCTTTCGGTTTTCGACCTGTTCAAGATCGGCATTGGACCATCGAGTTCGCACACGATGGGACCGATGACGGCTGCGCGGCGTTTTCTCGACGAGGTCGCGGGAGATGACTGGCCACGCCCGGTCGGCGCCAAGGTAGACCGCATCGCCGCCAGCCTGCACGGCTCGCTTGCCTATACCGGCATCGGCCATGGTTCCGATCGCGCCGTCGTGCTCGGGCTTGCCGGCCAGACGCCGCAGACGGTAGACCCCGATCAGGCCGACAGCATCGTCGACCGTATCGCCGCCGAGAAGCGGATTTCGCCGCCCGGCCATCCGTCTTATCGCTTCGACCCGGCCACGGATCTGGTGCTGGATCGCAAGACGCCGCTTTCCGGCCACGCCAACGGCATGGCTTTCTCCGCCTATGATGCCGACGACCGCCTGCTGCTCAAGCGCATCTACTATTCGATTGGCGGCGGCTTCGTGGTTTCCGAAGAAGAACTGCAGCGGATGAAGGCGAAGGGCTCGGTGACGAGCGAAGGCAAGAAGGTTCCATACCCCTTCAAGAATGCTGTCGAGATGCTGTCGATGGCCGCGAAAAGCGGTCTTTCCATCGCCGACATGAAGCGCGTCAACGAAGAGACACAGATGTCGCGTGAAGAACTCGACGCCGGCCTCGACGGCATCTGGAGCGCCATGAAGAGCTGCATCGAGCGCGGCCTGTCGCAGGACGGCATCATGCCGGGCGGCCTGAAGGTGCGCCGACGCGCGCGACAATTGCATGACAAGCTGCAGGAGCAGTGGCGGCAGAACCGGCCCAATCCGCTGCTCGCCAACGACTGGCTGTCGATCTATGCCATGGCGGTGAACGAGGAGAACGCCGCCGGCGGGCGCGTCGTCACCGCGCCGACCAATGGTGCTGCAGGCACGCTGCCGGCGGTGCTGCGCTACTGGCTGCATTTCCATCCCGAGGCCGACCAGCCAAGCATCCGCGATTTCTTGCTGACCGCAGCAGCGGTCGGCGGCATCATCAAGACCAACGCTTCGATCTCGGGCGCCGAGGTCGGCTGCCAGGGCGAGGTCGGTTCGGCCTCGGCGATGGCGGCAGCGGGGCTGTGCGCCGTGATGGGCGGCACGCCTGAGCAGGTCGAGAACGCCGCCGAGATCGCGCTTGAGCATCATCTCGGCATGACCTGCGATCCGGTCGGCGGGTTGGTGCAGGTGCCTTGCATCGAGCGCAACGCGCTCGGCGCCGTCAAGGCGGTGACTGCCGCGTCGCTGGCCATCAAGGGCGACGGCGTTCATTTCGTGCCGCTCGATGCCGCGATCGAGACCATGCGCCAGACCGGCCTCGACATGAACGAGAAATACAAGGAAACCAGCCTCGGCGGACTGGCCGTCAATATCGTGGAATGCTGAGCCAAACCTTGCACTGTGGATTGGCGCCGTGGAGAACAGCGGCACTGTGGAGAAAGTCGGCACTGTGGAGAAAGTCGATTGGGCCAGTTGACGCCTTCGCGCGCCGGACTAAACCTTGATCCATGTCCCTCAATCTCATAAAGCTCTGCGTTGGCTGCGACAGCGTCGAAGATCTCGAAGAGTGGATCGCGTTCCGCCTCGACGAACGGCGGCGCGCCGGTGAACCGGTCGAGCACTACCACACCACCCGCATGACGCCGACGCGCAGCGCCGAGGTCACCGATGGCGGTTCCCTCTACTGGGTAATCAAGGGCAACGTGCAGTGCCGCCAGTTGATCACCGAAATCCGTCCTTTCACCGATGACGAGGGTATCGGCCGCTGTCACCTGATCCTCGATCCCGCGGTCGTGCCGACTGAATGGCAGCCGCGCCGCGCCTTTCAAGGCTGGCGCTATTTGAAACCGTCGGACGCACCGGCCGATCTCTCCAAGGGCAAAGCGGGATTGGTCGAAATGCCGCCGAAACTCAGGCGCGAGCTTGCCGATCTCGGCCTTCTCTAGGAAGGCCCCAAAATTCAAAGCTGCGGTGATCGCCGGCCCTCCAGATAGCCTCATGCTGGGCTTGCAAGCTGTGCGACAACGCCACATCTTGAATGTCATGAGCGACAAGAAGCAGCCCGTGCCCGCAAAGGCCAATCCTGCGCCGGTCGAATCCCAATCGAGCAGCGGCGAGATCGACGCGTTTATCCGTCAGGCAAGGACGCTGGCTGCGTCCGCGACCGGTACTGGCAGGCTGATCCTTTCCCTCGACGCGACCATGAGCCGCCAGCCGACCTGGGATCTCGCCTGTGCGCTGCAGGGCGAGATGTTCGACGCCGTCGGCAAGGCCGGGGCGCTCAAGGTCCAACTGGTCTATTTTCGCGGTTTTGGCGAGTGCCGCTCATCCGCATTCGTCACCGATACGAACGCGCTGAAGCAGCTGATGACGCGGATCGAATGCCGCAGCGGCCACACCCAGATCGGCAAGGTGCTCGCCCATGCGCTGAAACAGACGGCGGCGGCCAAGGTCAACGCGCTGGTCTATATCGGCGACGCGATGGAGGAAAATATCGACGATCTGGCGGAAAAGGCCGGCAGCCTCGGCCTGCACGGCGTTCCTGTCTTCGTCTTTCAGGAGGGCCATGATGCCGGCGCGGAGAAGGCGTTCAAGGAAATTGCGCGGCTGTCCAAAGGCGCCTGGTTCCGATTTGATCGGCGGGCCGCCGCAACCTTGGCCAGCCTGCTATCGGCGGTTGCGGTGTTTGCGACGGGCGGGCTGAAGGCTCTGGAGGCCAGGGGCAGGCCGGAAGACCGGCTGCTGATCGAGCATCTGCGGAGCGGCAGGAAATGATGGGCGCGACTATCGCATTCGTGGCGTTGCTTTTGGTGCTGCTCGGCGTGGCCATGGTGTTTCTGCGCTCCGACCCCGCGAAACTCGCAAGCTGGATGAGGACGCTTGGGCCTGTCCTGCTGGCGCTGATCGGCGTCGCCGCGCTTCTGGTTGGACGCGCGGGCATCGGCGGCTTGATCCTGTCGACGGCGCTCGCCTGGTATGGCTCGATGCGGATGAAGCGGCCGACGGCGAAACTGGAGCCGGGCAAGTATTCGACGGTGCGCACCGCGGCCCTCGAAATGGAGCTTGATCACGATACCGGCAATCTGGAGGGGCTCGTGCTCGCCGGCCGCCATGAAGGCAAGATGCTAGGCACGATGAGCCTTGCGGAATTGCAGCAGCTTTATCGCGAACTCCCCGGCGACCCGGAGAGCCGCCAGCTGCTAGAGACGTATCTTGACGGCAGATTTCCCATCTGGCGCAAAGACGCGGAGGCGAATGGTGGCGACGGGCTGGGTGTTTCGCCAGGTTCGGGCGCCATGACTAAGGAGGAGGCCTACAAGATCCTTGGTCTTGAAGCGGGGGCCGCCGCGGCGGATGTCCGCAAGGCGCACCGCCGCCTGATGCAGCGCCTGCACCCCGATCTCGGCGGCACTTCGTTTCTGGCGGCGCGGATCAACGAAGCCAAGGACGTCTTGCTCTCCAATCACAATTAGTCTCCTTCGACGCAGAATTCTTCCGGGAGATGTTTCGACGCCGCCTACTGGTGGACGGCGTAGCACTCGATTTTCTTTCTCTTCAGGGCGTTGCAGGCTTTCGAGGCGGCAGTCTTCGAGCCAAAGCCGAACCGGGCGCGGTAGTAGGTGACGCCGCCCTTCTCGAAGGCGACGGTGAAGCCCACAGCATCGGCCAGGACCGAAGGCGCCTGTTTGCTCGTCTCGTCCAGGAGAGCCTGGGCTTCGGACTGTTTTGGCGAAGAGGCGACCTGGACTGCCCAGCCGGACGGCACCGATGCCGTGTTGACGGGATCGACCGTTGCCGGTTCGCCATAGGCTGCTGCGACCCGTGCGGTCGCCACATCGTCCGCCGTAGCCGCGGCCACTGTTTCGACCTTCCTGGTCTGGGAGACGGGCCTGGTCTCAACGACGGGGGTGGCTTCTTCAACGACGGGCTCGGCTTCCTCCACCAGGGAGGCAATGGCATCGCCGTCCGGGGCCTCGTTGTACGCCGCATCGTCGTCCGGCCTGCTGTCCGGCGTCGGCGCGTCGCGCTTGGGCAGGAATACTTTCGCCAGCGCGGTGATCGGGTTGCCACCACTGGCCTTGGCGATCAGCATGCCGCTGCCGCGCGACGACGCCTTCGGCAGGTAGGTTTTGATCAATGCGGCCATCTGGTTGTCGCGGCTGCCGCCGGATTTCCCGCCTATGACCACCGCGACGATGCGGCGATCGCCGTCGTCGACCGAGGAAACGAGATTGTAGCCGGAGGCGCGGGTGTAACCAGTCTTGATGCCATCGACGCCCTTGATGCGTCCAAGCAGGCGGTTGTGGCCGTTGATGCGCCTGCGGCCGTAGAGAAAGGAACGCTGCGAGAAATAGCTGTAATACTGGGGAAAATGCTCCCGCAGCGCGATGCCGAGCACCGCCATGTCGCGCGCGGTGGTGAACTGACCGGGATTTGGCAAGCCGTGGGCGTTGCGGAAAACAGTCCCCTTCATGCCCAGGGCCCGCGCCTTGGCCGTCATCATGTGGGCGAAATTGGCTTCATTGCCGCCGAGAAGTTCGCCGATTGCGGTTGCCGAGTCGTTTGCCGACTTGGTCACCATCGACAGGATCGCGGTCTCGACCGTGATCGCGCCGCCCCGTTTGACGCCGAGTTTGGTCGGCGGTTCGGCAGCGGCATTGGCCGAGAAGACGACCCGGGAGTTCTTGCCGATCTTGCCGTTCGCCATGGCCTCGAAGGCCAGGTAAAGCGTCATCATCTTGGTGAGCGAGGCGGGATAGCGTCGGCCATCGGCATTCGAAGAGTAAAGCACCTTGCCGGTCTTGGCGTCGATGACGATGGCCGCCGACCTCGCCGCCATGGACGAAGCAGCTCCGGCAACGACGAATGTCATCGCCAAAGCGAGGATCATGATCGTTTTCAAGGAGGACGCGGATTTGGAGAGAATGCCCGACAACGCCTGACGCACCGATGGTTCCTTTGAATTTTTGTTGCGGTGGAGGCGGCAAAGGGGTCCTGCCTCACTTCAAGCCAAGCTATCGCGGCCAGCGTTACCAATCCGTTTATGGTAACCGCGGCGTTCACCATTTTCTTCGAGCTTGAGCTTTTCTTTATTCGAATCTTAGCCATTTCCCGACGGTTGCGCCGATCTGCTGGCCGGATGGCACTTGGTGAAACCCAGAGTCGGTGAAACCTTGACTTTTGTGCAGTGCACAATATATTACTTGCATTGCACAACGCGGCCCCGAGAAAAGGCCGCGTCCACCGCTCAAGGACAACTGGCAAGGGATTGCGTGAATGACCCAGACCTATGAAGATTTCAGCAAATACGGCAAGGAGTTTGCGGATAGCGGCTTGAAGAGCTTCGCATCCCTTTCCAAGGGCGCGCAGGCCATCGCCACCGAGGCGGGCGAGTACACCAAGAAAAGCTTCGAGGCCGGCAGCGCAGCAGCCGAGAAACTTTTGTCGGCCAAGTCGCTGGAGAAGGCGATCGAGATCCAGTCCGATTTTGCCAGGCAGTCGTACGAAGCCTTCGTCACCGAAGCCACCAAGATCGGTGACCTCTATGCCGAACTCGCCAAGGAAGCCTACAAGCCGTTCGAATCGATCGTCGCAAAGGCGAAATAATCTCGCTACAAGATGTGAACACGGCCCTTGGGCCAGCAAGACGGACCCGGTCGCGAACGTGCGGCCGGGTTTTTTCATGGCAATTAAGTTTCCAGCCGATCGACGCTGATCTAAACAGCTATGAGCCAGCGTGTCGGAGGGCGAATGATGCATGGGTCGATAAATGATGCCGGCGCTCCGCTAACGCTGGAACACATCAGCCGATGCTTCGGCGACACCCAGGCGCTGGATGACGTTTCGCTGTCGATTGCGCCTGGAGAGATCGTCTGCCTGGTCGGCCAGTCCGGTTGCGGCAAATCCTCGCTTTTGCGGATCATTGCAGGCGTCGATACTGCGGACAGCGGAAGAATTCTGCTCAATGGCATTGAGATCGCGGGCGCGAACAGCTTTGTCGAGCCCGAAGACCGCAACATCGGATTCATGTTCCAGGATTATGCCCTGTTCCCGCACCTGACCGTCGAGGAGAACGTGGCCTTCGGCCTCAAGCGGCTGTCGCGGCGCGAGGCGAGCGCCCGTGCGGCCGAGGTGATCGCCCGAATCGGCATCCAGGCGCTTTCCGGCCGTTACCCACACACGCTTTCAGGTGGCGAGCAGCAGCGAGTCGCACTGGCGCGGGCGCTTGCCCCAAAACCCGTCATCCTGCTGATGGACGAGCCTTTCTCGAACCTTGATCGTGGCCTGCGGGAGCGGGTGCGCGAGGAGACCACTTCAACGTTGAGAGCCTTGGGGACGACGGCGATCCTCGTCACGCACGACCCGGAGGAGGCCCTTTCCGTCGGTGACCGGGTTGTGCTGATGCAGGAGGGGCGGGTTGTGCAGGTCGGGACGGGCTACGTATCTATGATCATCCCAACTCACTCTACGCCGCCGAATTCTTGTGCCCGTGCAACAGGGTAGAGGGCATCTACCGCGATGGCCGGGTCGAAACGGTGCTGGGCACCTTTCCAGCCCGGCTCGATCTTCCGGAAGGCGGCAAGGCGTTTGCCTGCATCCGCCCGCAGGCTGTCTGCCTTTCAGGTTCCGACGAAGGTCTGCCGGCGCTTGTCGTCAACCGCTCTTTTCTGGGTGAGATCGAACAATTGCTGGTCAGGATCGAGGGCGTTGCTGACCTCTTGCGCTTGCGCACCACCAGCCGGATCGATGTAAAGCCGGGTGAGCCGATCCATCTGACCATAGATCCAGGCGGCGTGCTGATATTCGCTGCGGCATAAGTCGCAAGCGCTTTGGTCGCAAAGTAACTTGCCTAAATTACTCACATATGATCGAGCAATTCCCGGGCTGTCAACCAATGCCGGCCGCACCGATCAATTAATGGAGGACCGCTTCATGAAGAGCCTTTCCACATTGCGACTCGCCCTGGTGGGCGGCGTCTTCGCCCTCGCTGGCGGGGCCAGCGCCATGGCGGCCGAACTGAACATCTACACCACGCGTGAGCCTGGGCTGATCCAGCCGCTGCTTGACGCCTTCACCGCCTCGAGCGGCGTCAAGGTCAATACAGTCTTCATGAAAGATGGTCTGGCGGAGCGTGTGGCCTCGGAAGGGGAAAGCTCACCTGCCGATATTCTCATGACGGTCGATGTCGGCAACCTAGCTGACCTGGCCGAAAAAGGCCTGACGCAGCCGGTCGTATCAGATGTTCTGAAAGCCGCGGTCCCGGAGAACCTGCGTGACCCGGCCAACAACTGGTTTGCTCTGTCGATGCGGGCCCGCGTACTCTACGCGGCCAAGGATCTCGATCTTGCCGCGTTCAACTACGAGGACCTGTCCGATCCAAAATGGAAGGGCAAGGTCTGCATCCGGTCCGGCCAGCATCCCTACAACACCGCTCTTTTTGCCGATTACATCGCACATAACGGCGCCGAGGCGACGGAAGCATGGCTTGCCGCCGTCAAGGGGAATCTCGCCCGCAAGGCGGGCGGCGGCGACCGCGATGTGGCCAAGGACATCCTCGGCGGCATTTGCCAGATAGGCATCGCCAATTCCTACTACGTCGGACTGATGCGCTCCGGCAAGGGCGGTGAGGAGCAGGTCGCCTGGGGCGACGCGATCAAGGTCGTCCTGACAACGTTCAAGGATGGCGGCACGCAGGTCAACGTCAGCGGCGCGGCCGTCGCAAAGCATGCGCCGAACAAGGGTGAGGCGGTCAAGCTGCTGGAATATCTGGTTTCCGACGACGCCCAGACACTCTATGCCAAGGCAAATTTCGAATACCCGGTCAAGGCCGGCGCTCCGATCGACCCGATCATCGCCTCGTTCGGCGCGTTGAAAGTCGATCCAGTGCCGATGACGGAAATCGTCAAGCATCGCAAGCAGGCAAGCGAACTGGCCGAGAAGGTCGGCTTCGACAACTGATGGGCGATCCGGGCGTGGGCAGTGCTGCGCCCGGTGATCTCCCGATGTCGGATGTCGACCTGCGGAAAGCCTCCACTCTAAAGGTCGCCCGGTACTGGTCCGGGCGACTGTGGTTCATGGCGACCGTGCTTGTCGCTGTGCTGGTGGCGACTCCGGTTCTCGCCCTTATCTGGCAGGCGCTGCGGGGATCGAGCGGGCTCTGGCCGCATCTCCTCGCCTATGTGCTGCCACAGGCCTTCCAGCAGACCACGGCGCTACTCATCGGCGTCGGTGTCCTCGTCACGCTTCTTGGCACCTCGACGGCCTGGCTTGTCACCGCCTATGACTTTCCCGGCCGCAGGTTTCTCGAATGGGCGCTGCTCCTCCCGCTCGCGGTGCCGACCTACATAATCGCCTACGTCTATCTCGATCTTCTCCATCCGATCGGCTTGGTCCAGGGTGCGCTCAGAGTGGCACTTGGCTTCACCAGCCCACACGAATTCCGCCTTCCCGACATCCGGTCGATGGCCGGCTGCATCGTGCTGCTCGGCTTCGTGCTCTATCCCTATGTGTACCTGACGACGCGGGCGATGTTTCTCACCCAGGCGGCCAATCTAGTCGAGGTGTCGCGCACGCTTGGAAGTGGCAAAGGCGGCGTCTTCTGGCGCGTTGCGCTGCCGCTGGCACGTCCGGCGATCGCCGTCGGCGTCAGCCTCGCGCTGATGGAGGCGCTGAACGACATCGGTGCCTCGGAGTTCCTGGGCGTGAAGACACTGACGGTCTCGGTCTACACGACATGGGTGACGCGGTCCGACCTGCCGGGCGCGGCGCAGATTGCGCTCGCCATGCTGTCATTGGTGGTCGCGCTCGTCACCATCGAGCGTTGGGCGCGCCGTCGTCAGCGTTATTGGTCGAGCGCACAAAAGGCGCGGAGTTTCACACCGCATCGTCTCGGCACCGTTTCGGGTCTGGTGGTTTTTGCGCTCGGCCTTCTGCCGGTGTTCATCGGGTTCATCGCCCCGGCGAGCTATCTTGTCGTCGAGGCGTGGAAGCGCGTCCGTTTCGCAGGGCTGTCGCCCCGGCTCTTGTCGGAAACGCTCAACACCGTCACCCTGTCGGCCATGGCCACGCTCGCAATCCTGCTCTTCGGCGTGATCATCGCCTATACGGCGCGCTCGCTTCCCGGCCGCGTCACGGCGGCTTTGCAGAGGATTTCCACGGTCGGCTATGCGATGCCTGGCACCGTGGTGGCCATCGGAATATTGTTGCCCGTCGCGGCCCTCGATCAGATGATCGACCGAACCGCGCTAGCATGGCTGGGCGCGCCAACCGGCCTGCTGCTGATCGGGTCAGGAGCAGCGCTCGGCTACGCCTATGTCGCACGCTTCCTGGCGATTGCGGTCGGTTCGGTCGAGGCGGGCTTCAGCCGCATTCCGCGCTCGTTCGATCACGCCGCGCGCAGCCTCGGCCAGAATGTGACTGGCACATTCCGGCATATTCTTCTGCCGCTTTCGAAACCGTCGCTCGTCGCTGCGGGCTTGCTCGTGTTTGTCGATTGCATGAAGGAGTTGCCGGCGACGCTTCTGTTGAGGCCGCTTAATTTCGAGACCCTGGCGACGCATCTCTACGGCGAGGCGGCGCGCGGGACCTACGAGGAAGCCTCGATCGCGGCACTTGCCATAGTCCTCGTCGGCACCTTGCCTGTCGCTGTTCTCGCTCGTGTTGGACGATGGAAATCCTAAGTGTGTCCGGCCTAAACAGACTCGCTGGCACCTAAAGCGCGTCTGAAGGGATCATGCGCCTCCAGGTTCGTTATTCAGATGCATGTTGTTTCGTTAGCTGACGCATCTACGATAAATCGTAAGTGCTCCACGCCTATCGGATCGTGCCGCCAAAGCGACGGGTCGGAAAACCGCTCAACCTATCGACCGAAGCAGTGGGCAGCATGACAGAGTTCAGGCTTCGTTTTCCCTTGCCGTTGACTAGCGTACTTTCGATGCGATGCCCTCAATTTGAAATCAGGGGCTCTGCTGCCTTCACGATTTCGAAAAATCGGTCAAGTTTGGCCACCTAGCCATATTGTCAGCTAAACAGAAGGGCTTAAAATCGTTCATCGAAGACCTACATGTCGAACTCATATGGGGATTCGAAAAGGCAGGGTTACGTGACGACAGGTTTGACTGCCACAACAGATGTGGTGCGGATGCAAAACGGCAGCGACGGCAACGAGACCGGTCGCGGCACGGCCGTCATCACGCGCACCAAAACCAAGACCAAGAAGCCTAGCCTTTATCGGGTCCTCATTCTCAACGACGACTACACACCCATGGAATTCGTGGTTCACGTGCTGGAGCGCTTTTTCCAGAAGGACCGTGAAGCCGCCACACGCATCATGCTTCATGTTCACAATCATGGAGTGGGCGAGTGCGGGGTCTATACATTCGAGGTGGCCGAGACCAAAGTGTCTCAGGTCATGGATTTCGCCCGACAGAATCAGCATCCGCTGCAATGCGTGATGGAGAAGAAGTGAGGTAACATGCCGGCTTTCTCCCAAGGCCTGGAAAAGGCGCTTCACCAGGCGCTGACGCTCGCCAATGAGCGGCACCACGAATACGCAACCCTTGAGCATTTGCTGCTCGCGCTCATCGACGACACCGAGGCGGCCGCGGTCATGCGCGCCTGCAACGTCGATCTCGACGAGTTGAAGCACACGGTTCTCACCTACATCGATACCGAGCTTGACAATCTCGTTACCGGCTATGACGAGGATTCCAAGCCGACGGCCGGTTTCCAGCGCGTCATCCAGCGCGCGGTGATCCATGTGCAGTCGTCCGGCCGCGAGGAAGTCTCCGGCGCCAACGTGCTCGTTGCCATCTTCGCCGAGCGCGAGAGCCATGCCGCCTATTTCCTGCAAGAACAGCAGATGACCCGCTACGACGCGGTCAACTACATCTCGCATGGCATCGCCAAGCGGCCCGGCGCGTCCGAGACGCGGTCGCCGCGTGGCGCCGATGACGAGCAGGGCCAGAGCGGCGCCGAGCCGCAAGAGGACAGCGGCAAGAAAAAGCAGCAGCAGGACGCGCTGACCGCCTATTGCGTCAATCTGAACAACAAGGCCAAGGCCGGCAAGATCGATCCGCTGATCGGCCGCGAGTCCGAGATCAACCGCACCATCCAGGTGCTGTGCCGCCGCTCCAAGAACAATCCGCTCTATGTCGGCGACCCCGGCGTCGGCAAGACGGCGATCGCCGAGGGCCTCGCCAAGCGCATCGTCGAGGGCGACGTGCCGGAAGTGCTGCACAACGCCACCATCTTCGCGCTCGACATGGGAACATTGCTGGCCGGCACCCGCTATCGCGGTGATTTCGAGGAGCGGCTGAAGCAGGTCGTCAAGGAGCTTGAGGATTATCCGGGCGCGGTTCTGTTCATCGACGAGATCCACACCGTGATCGGGGCAGGAGCGACGTCTGGCGGCGCCATGGATGCATCGAACCTGTTGAAGCCGGCGCTGTCGTCCGGAACGATCCGCTGCATCGGCTCAACCACCTACAAGGAGTTCCGCCAGTTCTTCGAGAAGGACCGCGCCTTGGTGCGGCGCTTCCAGAAGATCGACGTCAACGAACCGACCATCGAGGACGCTATCGAGATCATGAAGGGTCTCAAGCCGTATTTCGAGGAGTTCCACAAGGTTCGCTACACGGCTGAGGCGATCAAGGCTTCGGTTGAACTGTCGGCGCGCTACATCAACGACCGCAAGCTGCCGGACAAGGCGATCGACGTGATCGACGAGACCGGCGCCTCGCAGATGCTGGTGCCGGAGGCCAAGCGCAAGAAGACCATCGGCATCAAGGAGATCGAAGCGACGATCGCTACCATCGCCCGCATTCCGCCGAAGACGGTTTCCGCCGACGACGAGAAGGTGCTGGCCGGTCTCGACATCGAGCTGAAGCGCGTCGTCTACGGTCAGGACACCGCGATCACGGCTTTGACCTCGGCGATCAAGCTGGCGCGGGCCGGCCTGCGCGAACCGGAGAAGCCGATCGGCTCCTACCTGTTCTCGGGACCGACTGGCGTTGGCAAGACCGAAGTGGCAAAGCAGCTCGCCGCCTCGCTCGGTGTCGAGCTGATCCGCTTCGACATGTCCGAATATATGGAACGCCACACCGTCTCACGGCTGATCGGTGCGCCTCCCGGCTATGTCGGCTTCGACCAGGGCGGCCTGTTGACCGACGGCGTCGACCAGCATCCGCATTGCGTGCTGTTGCTGGACGAGGTCGAGAAGGCGCATCCGGATCTGTTCAACATCCTGTTGCAGGTCATGGACCATGGCAAGCTGACCGACCACAACGGCAAGCAGATCGACTTCCGCAATGTCATCCTGATCATGACCACCAATGCGGGCGCCTCGGATGCGCAGCGCGCGGCTATCGGTTTCGGCTCGACCAAGCGTGAAGGCGACGATGTCGAGGCGATCAACCGGCTGTTCACGCCGGAGTTCCGCAACCGTCTCGATGCGATCATCCCGTTCGGCTCGCTGCCGGTGCCGGTCATCCACCAGGTGGTGCAGAAGTTCGTCATGCAGCTCGAGGCCCAGCTCTCCGAGCGTGGCGTCACCTTCGACCTGTCGCAGGAGGCGATCGCCTGGCTGGCCGAGAAGGGCTATGACGAGCGCATGGGAGCACGGCCGCTCGGCCGCGTCATCCAGGAGCACATCAAGAAGCCGCTGGCCGACGAGGTGCTGTTCGGCAAGCTCAAGAAGGGCGGCACGGTGCGTGTCACCGTCGACAAGAAAGAGACCGGCGAAACCGGGCTGAAGCTCGAGTCGCTCGCCGACGAGGCGCCGGTCAAGCCGAAGAAGGAAGAACCGGACGACACGCCGAAGCCCAGGAAAGCTGCCGGCAAGAAGCCGGCCGCGAAAAAGGCGGTCGCGCAGAAGGCGGAGCCCAAGGGCAAGGACGGCAGCAAGCGCAGCCTGGTGCCGCAACTGCCCCGCAAGGGATGATGGCCTGAAAGCTAAAAAAGCCCCCGAAACGGGGCTTTTTTGCTTCGAGGGGCTGGTGGGCGGCCGGACGTGCGACGCCCGACATCAGTTTGTCAGCGCCGTCCGTATCTTGCCAGCATTCTCAGCCAACACTTCCGGCTTCTCCATCTGCCCACTATGCGGCTTCAATGGGATGCCCTCGAAGCGTGGAATGACGTGGACATGGAGGTGGTAGACGGTCTGGCCCGAAGCGGGCTCGTTGAACTGCAGGATGGTGACGCCATCGGCGCCGAAGGCCTTCTTCACCGCCACCGCCACCTTTTGCACGACGGCGAAGAGTGGGCCGAATGTTGCCGGATCCGCGTCAAGCAGGTTGCGCGACGGCGCCGTCGGCACAACCAGCGTATGACCCGGACCTTGCGGCATCACATCCATGAAGGCGACAACCGCGTCATCTTCATAGACGCGATGCGACGGGATTTCACCGCGCAGGATTTTCGCGAAGATATTGTTGCTGTCGTAGGTGGTTTGTTCGGCCATGGCGTGCGCTCCGGATTGTGCCTTGCTCCTACCGCATCGACCCGACAATCGGAATCGATTTTCGGAAACTACGATGCTTTCGAGCGTGCTTTGTGCGTCCAATTGGACGCACGTCGCTCTAATCGTCCGCCAGATCCTTGCGGAACGGGGTGTGCTCTTCGAGATAGCCGGCCATCCGCTCCACTTCGCGGCGCTCGCGCCTGAGATAGTCGGCGACCGCGTTACGCAAGCCGGGATGCGCAATGTAATGCGCCGAATGCGTGGTCACCGGCCTGTAGCCGCGCGCCAGCTTGTGCTCGCCTTGTGCGCCGGCTTCGACCACCTTCAGCTTACGGTCGATGGCGAAGTCGATCGCCTGGTGATAGCAGACCTCGAAATGCAGGAAAGGGTGGTCCTCGATGCAGCCCCAGTTGCGCCCGTAGAGCGCATCGGAACCGATGAAATTGATGGCACCGGCAATGTAGCGTCCATTGCGCCTGGCCATCACCAGCAGGATGTCGTCGGCCATGCGCTCGCCGATCATCGAGAAAAACGCGCGGCTGAGATAGGGCCGCCCCCATTTCCTGCTCCCGGTATCCATGTAGAAGGCAAAGAAGTCGTCCCAGACCCTTTCGGTCAGGTCCTTGCCGGTCAGCCAGTCGATCGAGATGCCGTGACCGAGCGCCTCGCGCCGCTCCTTCTTCATCGCCTTGCGCTTGCGCGATGCCAGCGTGGCGAGAAAATCGTCGTAGGTCGAATAACCTTCATTGAAGAAGTGGAACTGCTGGTCGGTGCGGTGCAAAAAACCCGCCGCTTCCAGCGCTTCGACATCCCTCAGCTGCGCGAAAGTCACATGCGCGGAGGAAACGCCGAGTTTTTCCGTCACCGCCTTCAGGCCGACTGCCAGGCCGGCCTTCACGGCGCGACTGTCCTCGCCCTTGTTGACCAGCAGGCGAGGGCCGGTGACCGGCGTGAACGGCACGGCGCATTGCAGTTTTGGATAGTAACGCCCGCCAGCGCGCTCGAACGCGTCCGACCAGCCGTGATCGAATACATATTCGCCCTGGCTGTGCGATTTCAGGTAGCAGGGAGTGGCACCGAGCAGCTTTCCCTGCGCTGTCTCGAGCCTGAGATGATGGCCCTGCCAGCCGGTGCGCCGCACGGCGCAGCCGGAATCCTCAAGCGAGCTCAGAAAAGCGAATGAAACGAGTGGGTTGTATCCGTTTTTTGTATCGCCGCGTGAGGTCCCGCCGAGGCCATCCCATTCGGCGCAGGTGAAGGCTCCGATGCCGGAGGCAACCCGGATCGCATACTCTCCATTCGCCGTTTGCCCGTCGCCTTCATCGCCTTGATCCATGAGGCCTATTTAAGCTCCGTGCCGGTCCATGCAAGCTCAGTTCAAGCGACCTGCACAAGATCCGGCTCAAATCCTTCGAACGTCATCTGGTCGGCATATCTGAAGGTCAGGTCGACCGCCGGTTGGTCGAGCACGGTCCAGGTGATGACCGGCATTTTGAGCCTTTCGCGCACGAAACTGACAAACTGGTTCGGCAGGTCGCCGGCGGCGTAGGAGGCGAAGGCGATGTCGTGCGCCAGCATGGCGAAATGCGCCTCGATCAGCTTGACTTCGTTGCCATAAGCGGTCAGCCCGCCCGGAATGCCGGGCGCGTGTTTTGGGAAGTCGCGGATCAGCCAGTGGTCGAACGACATGATCGCCGCCTTGCCCCTGTAGTTCTTGAGCATCTTGCCGACGCTTTCCACCAAGCCTTCGTCACGGCCGGGAACCCCTTTCAACTCGACGACCACCGGCACGCGACCATCGACCAGGTCGAGGGCCTGCTGCAGCGTCGGCAGACGATCTGATGTGCCGCCGATCTTGAGGGCCGTCATTTCTGCTGCCGTGCGCTGCCAGACGAAACCGTCCTGGCCGGTCAGCCGCTTCAGATCGCCATCGTGGATGATCACCGGGATGCGGTCTGACGACAGATGCACATCGCATTCGATCGCATAGCCGCGTTCAGCCGCAGCGGCAAAGGCGGAAAGCGTGTTCTCCCAGCGCGTCTTGTTCATGTCGTGGAGGCCGCGATGGGCAATGGGTCGGGCGGTCAGCCAGGAAAGGTCGGTCATGCCGGGCTCATTCGACTTCGAAGATGGCTTCGATTTCCACTGCGGCATTAAGCGGCAGGGAGGCGGCACCGACGGCGGCGCGAGCATGCTTGCCGGGATCGCCGAGCACTGCAACCAGTAGATCCGAGGCGCCGTTGGCAACCAGGTGCTGCTCGAAAAAATCCGGCGCCGAGGCGACGAAGACGGTGATCTTCACCACGCGGCGGATTTTCTCGAGATCGCCAAGTGCTGCCTTGGCCTGCGCCAATATGTTGATCGCGCAGTATTTTGCCGCTTCCTGGCCGATTGCGATGTCGACATCACGGCCGAGCAGGCCGCTCGCCTGCAGCTTGCCCTCGCTGAGCGGCAGCTGTCCGGCGATGAACAGCAGATTGCCTGATCTGCAACAGGGCACGTAGTTGGCGGCGGGCGCGGCAGCGACCGGAAGCGTCACGCCGAGATCGCTTAGCCGCTTTTCGATTGTTTCACTCATGGTATTTCCCTATTGCTTGATGACGCTGCGCAGGCCGGGCCGAAATTGCAATTTTTGCCTCGCTTCCGCCACGACTTTTTTTAAGCTGGACCCTCTTTCCCTGCGGCCTGCCATCAGGCGCGATGATCGGAGCCCCTCATGCGCGCAACACGCCTCGCATTCCACGCTGTCCTGCTGCCAGCGGTGTTCTCGATGGCGCCGGCTTTTGCCGTACCGGCGCTGCAGGCGCATCGCGCGGTTTACGATCTGACCCTGGACAAGGCCTCCGACCGCTCCGGCATCACCGGCATTTCCGGCCGCATGGTCTATGAGTTCAACGGCTCGCCTTGCGAAGGCTATACGGTGAAGTTCCGTTTCGTCACCCAGATCGTCACCAACGAGAATACAAGGCTGACCGACCAGCAGACGACCACTTTCGAGGACGCCGAAGGCAAGACCTTCTCGTTCGTGACAAAATCCTTTGTCGACCAGACTCTCGACAAGGAGGTCAAGGGCACCGCGACGAAGGAGACAAACGGCCTCAAGGTCGACATCGACAAGCCGGAGAAGAGCAGCGTCGAACTGCCGGCCACACAGTTTCCGACGCAGCATCTGGCCGAACTGATCGACAAGGCCGAAAAGGGCGAAAATTTCTACGAAACCAACCTGTTCGACGGTTCGGAAGATGCCAACAAGGTGATGACCACCACCGTCGTCGTCGGCAAGAAGGCCGATGCCGACAAGACCGATCCGGAAGTGCCGGCACTGGCAAAACTCGCCACCGACAAATACTGGCCAGTCGACATCGCCTATTTCGACAGCACCGACAAGTCAGGCGAGGAGGTGCCGGAATACCGGATCAGCTTCAAGTTGCATGAGAACGGCATCACGCGCGACCTGCTCATGGACTACAACGACTTCTCGATGACCGGCAAGCTGGTCAATCTTTCGCTGTTCGATCAGACGAAACCCTGTCCGCCGAAATAGAGCCTTGGGTTAGCCACGCCCGCAAGGCGGCGGCGAATGACTTGAACACGCCGCAATTGCATTTCAACCTCTACGCCGAGGGATCGATCGGGGGGTGGGTTGAGCAAAATCGATGTGTTCGTGGCGCCGACGCCCAATCCGGCGCTGATCAGGATCATGACTGTCGTCAACCGGGTCGTCATGCTGCGTGGCATTCCCGGGTTTCGCGACCTGTTGCCGTTCAACCGCGTGGCCGGATTGCGCGGTGTCGCCAATGTCCGCCATATCGACTTTCCCGACGACGACCGGCAGCGGCTGAAGGCCTGTTGCGGCGCAGGCAAGGCAACGTTCATCACGCCCAACCATCCGGAATTCTTCACCGACTGGATGATCGACAAGGAGATCGTCTCGAGGGTCAGTCCGCTCGCGGCATCCTGGGCCACGCATGGCGTCGTCAACGGCCTCGGCCGGATCATGCAGAAATTCTGGCTGGCCAACAATCTGATCGCCCAGATACCCGGCAACAGCGGCGCTGCCAAGGAACACTCGATCGCCTGGGCGCTGAAAGGGCATGGCGTTCTCTTGCATCCCGAAGGCGGCGTCGGCTGGCATGGCAATGTCGTCGCTCCGCTTCTTCCGGGGGCGGTCGAGATGGGGTTCGAAGCGCTCAAGCGCGGTCGCGTCACGGATCAGGATTTCAAAGTCTGGATCGCGCCGGTTGTCTGGAAGCTCGCCTTCACCAAAAATGTCGAGCCGGCGCTGGCGCAGGAATGCGCCTATGTCGAGAAGAGCCTGAAGATTGAGCGTCGTGCCGCCGATACGCTGCCGGAGCGCGTCCACCATATCTATGCGACGCTGCTGTCGCGCGATGAGATTGCCTGCGGCATGGCGCCCGACGAACGGGCTTCGTATGCTACGCGGCACAAGCAATTGCTGCTCGAATTGAGCCGGCGCCTGGGGGAGGGTATTTCGGTCGATCCCGGCGCCAGCGAGATCGCCGAGCTTTTGCGCCGGGCGCGCCGCTGGCTGCGGGAAGGCACCGGCGACGCCGAGCGACAAAAACAGATCCGCTCGCTGGCGGACACGATCCAGCGTCTCCAACGCGTCGGACCGTGGGCCTCAGCCAATCCGCGCATTGCGCAAGAGGAGATCGCAGAGCATCTGAAGCGTATCCGCAACGATTATTGCAAGGGCACGCTGCGCGACACGGTCAATTGCTTCGTACGCAACCGGCCGGGCCGCGCTGCGCGCATATCCGGGTGCCGGAGCCGTTGGGATTGCACGCCTTTCCGGGCTCTATCGACGATGCTCTCGCCGAACTGCACCGGCGCATGCAGGAGACCATCACCACGACCGTGGCCGAACTCGAAGCCGCCGGCAGCTTCATTTTCTATCCGAATCCCTTCTATCATCGCTAGGATTGGCATCTCTAGCATTGGCATCGCTGACGCTGGATCTCGGCTGCGGGTGAGCTGCGGCTCCGCTGGTCGGCGCAAGATGAAGGAGTGCGGCAAGCCTCATGGCGGTCTATATCGACGCGGCGATCTGGAAATGGGTCGGCCACCGCTGGTGTCACCTGCTGGCCGACGACACCGACGAGCTGCATCGTTTTGCAGCACAGCTCGGCGTCAAGCGCTCGTCCTATCAGGGGCCGCCGAAGACATCGGCGCCGCATTATGACATAACCGGCTTCGAGCGCGACCGCGCGGTGCGGCTAGGCGCCGTCGAATGCAGCCGCGAGGAGATCGTTGCTGTTTTCCGGCGGGTCCGGGTGCCGAAGGGGAAGATACGACTATGACGTTGACGGCATTTCTGGCTTACTGCGCTGCGATCACATTTGCCGCCGCCACGCCTGGCCCGGCGGTATTCACGGTCATTGCCAACGGCGTCTCGCGCGGGTTCGTTCGCGCGTTCCTGGCTGGCCTCGGTATCGCCGCCGGCGACGCGGTGCTGGTGACTTTGGCGCTGCTCGGCCTCGTGGCACTGGCACAGACCTTCGAATGGTTTTTCTCATCCTGAAATATGCGGGTGCAGCCTATCTGATGTTTCTTGGCGTCAGGATGTGGAGATCGGCTTCCGCGCGATCGAATGGACTGAAGGTTACGCAGGCAAGACTGTCTCGATCGTTTTACCTCGGCATCTCCATCGCATTGGGCAATCCCAAGGCGATCCTGTTCCACGCCTCCATCATGCCGTTGATCCTCGATCTCAATGCAATGAACTTCGCTGAGGGGCTGCTCGTGGTTACGGTCGTGATCGGCGTCAACATTATCACTATGGGCGTCTATGCGGTGCTTGCCGGGCAGGCTTCGGGCTGGTTCAAGACGCCACGGCGGATGCGCTTGATGAACAGGTTTGCCGGCGGCGCCATGATCGGCACCGGTGCGCTGATCGCCGCACGCTGAGCCGCAAGACACCGCAGCGCTTGCGTTTGCCGCGCATCCCCTCTATATGCGCGCTCATTCCACACACGGACTTTGGTGTCTGCCCGGGAGAAATCCGGCTGAAACCTCCGGTGGCGTTCGAGGACAAAGTCCAGAAATGCCTGTGTCCGTGGAGGCTAACCGGAAAAGGACATAACAATGGCTCTGCCTGATTTCAGCATGCGCCAGCTTTTGGAAGCTGGCATTCACTTCGGCCACCAGACCCACCGCTGGAACCCGAAGATGGCGCCCTATATCTATGGCGCCCGCAACAACATCCACATCATCGACCTCTCGCAGACGGTGCCGCTGCTGCACCAGGCGCTGAAGCAGGTTTCCGACACCGTCGCCAAGGGTGGCCGCGTGCTGTTCGTCGGCACCAAGCGCCAGGCGTCCGACATCGTCGCCGACGCCGCACAGCGCTCGGCCCAGTACTATGTCAACTCCCGCTGGCTCGGCGGCATGATGACCAACTGGAAGACGATCTCGAACTCAATCCAGCGCCTGCGCAAGCTTGACGAGATGCTGGCTGGCGAGGCCCAGGGGCTCACCAAAAAGGAGCGCCTCAACCTCGACCGCGAGCGCGAGAAGCTCGACAAGGCGCTGGGCGGCATTAAGGACATGGGCTCGACGCCAGACCTAATGTTCGTGATCGACACCAACAAGGAAGCGATCGCCATCCTCGAGGCCAAGCGTCTCGGCATCCCGGTCGTCGCCATCATCGATTCCAACTGCGACCCGGACAAGATCGATTTCCCGATTCCGGGCAATGACGACGCGGCCCGCGCCATCCAGCTCTATTGTGATCTGATCGCCAAGGCTGCAATTGACGGCATTGCTCGCCAGCAGGGCGCGCTTGGTGTCGACGTCGGCGCTTTGGCCGAGGCTCCGATCGAGCCGGCACTCGAGCCGACGCCGGCCGCCGAGACACCGGCCGCCCAGACACCGGAAGCGTAACAGCGAAGGCCGGTTTCGGCCTTCATCTTTCTCATATTTTGGCGCGCTGAGCGCTGGCGCCAGGCGCATCATCGAGGACCGGTGGTGCGTCGGTGCATTTTAAACGAAGAGGCGACAATGAGCATTTCGGCTGCACAGGTCAAAGAACTCCGCGACTTGACCGGCGCGGGCATGATGGACTGCAAGATGGCGTTGAACGAGACCAACGGCAACATGGAAGAGGCCGTCGACTGGCTGCGCAAGAAGGGCATCTCCAAGGCCGACAAGAAGGCCGGCCGTACCGCGGCCGAAGGGCTCATCGGCGTCGATTCCGGCGTGCGTGAAGCGGCGGTCGTCGAGGTCAATTCCGAGACCGATTTCGTTGCCCGCAACGCTGCCTTCCAGGAGATCGTCGCCAATGTCGCCAAGGTGGCGCTCGCCTATGGCGGCAAGACCGAGGCCGTCGCGGCTGCCCCGTATCCCGGTTCCGACAAGTCGGTTGCCGACACCATCAAGGACGCTGTCGGCACCATTGGCGAGAATCTTGGCTTCCGTCGTTCGGCGAAGCTCACCGTCGAGCAGGGCGCCGTCGCAACCTACGTCCACAATGCGGTTGCCGACGGCCTTGGCAAGCTCGGCGTGCTGGTCGCCATCGAGACGTCAGGCAACGCGCAGGCCGCCAATGCCTTTGCGCGTCAGGTCGCCATGCATGTCGCCGCCACCAACCCGATGGCGCTGACCGCGGAAGAACTCGACCCGGCGGCGGTCGAGCGCGAGAAGGCGATCTTCGCCGACCAGGCGCGCCAGTCCGGCAAGCCGGAAGCGATTATCGAGAAGATGGTCGAGGGCCGCCTGCGCAAGTTCTACGAAGAGGTCGTGCTGCTCAAGCAGGCTTTCGTGCTCAATCCCGACATCACCGTCGAGAAGGCGCTGCAGGATGCCGAGAAGGAAATCGGCGCACCGGCCAAGATCACTGCCTATCTGCGCTTCGCGCTCGGCGAGGGCATCGAGAAGGACGAGACCGATTTTGCGGCGGAAGTCGCGGCGGCGGTCAAGAAGTAAAACGCACTCTATCTTTCTGAAAGACTTTACGGCCGGGTGTCCGCGAGGATGCCCGGCCGATTTCTTGCGCGGTATCGATGAAGGCCAGGCGTCGGCGACAGGCCGGCTGGCTATCTGCTCATGCCCGGATCTGCTCATGCAAGGATCTGCACGCACAAGTTGCATTTGCCGGTGTAAGCCAATGGCTGGAAGAGCGTTTGCCGGTTCCGGCGCCGCGTGACATCGCAGCGCCCTTCGTGTATCGCAACGCCAAATGTTTCGGGGCAGCGCCTGCGCGGGAAGCCGCCCCGGCGCGTCACACGCATAATGATGAGGACCAGATGACGGTGAAGCCCCTCTACCGACGTGTCTTGCTGAAAGCGTCGGGCGAAGCGCTGATGGGTGAGCAGCATTTCGGCATCGACGTGTCGGTGGTCGATCGCATCGCCGCCGACATCGCCGAGGCCCGCACCCTTGGCATCGAGGTTGGGGTTGTCATTGGCGGCGGCAACATCTTTCGCGGCGTCGCCGTTGCCTCCAAGGGCGGAGATCGCGTCACCGGCGACCACATGGGCATGCTCGCCACCGTCATCAACTCGCTGGCGCTGCGCACCTCGCTGAACAAGATCGGGGTCGACGCGGTGGTGCTGTCTGCAATCGCCATGCCTGAGCTTTGCGAGAGCTTTTCGCAGCGCCAGGCGACCGCCTACATGAACCAGGGCAAGGTTGTCATCTTTGCCGGCGGCACCGGCAATCCGTTCTTCACCACCGATTCGGCCGCGGCGCTGCGCGCGGCGGAAATCGGCGCCGACGCGCTGTTTAAGGGCACCCAGGTCGATGGCGTCTATTCCGCCGATCCCAAGAAGGACCCGCATGCGACCCGCTTCGAGCGCATCAGCCATGGCGAAGTCATAAAACGCGGTCTTTCGATCATGGATACGGCCGCGATTGCACTTGCGCGCGAAAACAACATCCCGATAATCGTCTATTCGATCCACGAGAAGGGTGGTTTCGGTGATATTCTGAGGGGCGGCGGACGTTGCACGGTCGTCACGGACGACTGATCGGGAGCCCGATGCCGAACCGAAGGTTTTCCGTAGGCGAAAAACGGGAACCGGTTTTCGGATCGAGGCTTGAATACGGATTACCCTGAAGTGAATCCGGCTAACGGGTCGAGGAGACGATGATGAGTGGCGAATACGATGATCTCAAACGGCGCATGGACGGGGCGATCGCTGCGTTCAAGCACGATCTGGCTTCGCTGCGGACCGGCCGCGCGTCGAGCAACCTGCTCGATGCGATCCAGGTGCAGGCCTACGGCACCACCATGCCGATCAACCAGGTGGCAAACGTGTCGGTGCCGGAGCCGCGCATGATTTCGGTTTCGGTCTGGGACAAGTCGATGGTCGGTGCGGTCGATCGCGCCATCCGTGAATCCAATCTCGGCTTCAATCCGATCGTCGACGGCACCAATCTCAGGATTCCGCTGCCCGAGCTCAACGAACAGCGCCGCAAGGAGTTGGTCAAGATCTCGCATGGTTATGCCGAGAATGCGCGCATCGCCGTGCGCCACGTGCGCCGGGACGGCATGGAATTCCTCAAAAAGGCGGAAAAGGACGGCGATATCAGCGAGGACGATCATCGCAAGCGGTCCGACCAGGTCCAGAAGCTCACCGACGAGATGATCGGCACCATCGACCATCTGCTTTCCGATAAGGAAGCTGAAATCATGCAGGTTTAGGGTCTGGCCACTGCTGGCTCGAAAGCGAGAACATGACAAGCCCTGCGCATGTCGCAATCATCATGGACGGAAACGGACGCTGGGCCAAGGCGCGTGGCTTGCCACGGCTTGCTGGGCATCGTGCCGGCGTCGAGGCGCTGCGCAACACGGTGCGCGCCGCTCCTGGCCTTGGCATCTCGTTCCTCACCGTCTACGCCTTCTCGTCGGAAAACTGGTCGCGGCCGAAGTCCGAAGTCAGCGACCTGATGGGCCTGTTGAAAATCTTCATCCGCCGCGACCTCGCCGAACTGCACCAAAATGGCGTGCGGGTCAGGATCATCGGCGACAGGGCAGGGCTGCAACCTGACATCAGGAGCCTGCTTGAAGAGGCCGAAACGCTGACCGTCCGCAACGACGCTCTGACCCTGGTCATCGCTTTCAATTATGGCGGACGCGACGAGATCGTGCGCACCGCGCGCAAGCTTGCCTCTGCGGTGGCGCGCGGCGAGCTCGACAGCGAGGCGATTACGGCCGAATCCTTTGCCGGCTCTCTCGACACCCAGGGTATTCCGGATCCGGAACTGGTCATCCGCACCAGCGGTGAGCTCAGGCTGTCGAATTTCCTTTTGTGGCAAGCGGCTTACAGCGAACTTGTCTTCCTGCCTTGCTACTGGCCCGATTTCAGCCGCGAGCATTTGGCTGACGCATTGCGCGACTTTGCCGGTCGCGAGCGCCGTTTCGGCGGGCTTGGCGCTGAAGGCGTCGCCGTGACAGCCAAGGGATGAGCAACCTCCAGCTTCGCGTTATTTCTGCCGTCGTGCTTGCGGTCGTCACGGTCGGCCTGACCTGGCTCGGCGGACTGCCCTTCCGGCTGCTTTGCGCCGCCATGACGATCCTGATCTTCTACGAATGGACGCGAATGTGCCGCCCGGTCGCCGCCACGGGTCTTGGTCTTCTGCCGGAAGCGCTGCTTCTGGTTTTCGTCGGCGCCTTGGTCGCCGGCCTGCCGGCGTCCTGGCTGCTGCTTCTTGTAGCGGTGATGGTCGTTGTCACCGTGGTCGTGGCTTCGATGCACCAGACTTCGATGCATCAAACGGGACAGTGGGACGCGTCCGGCCTTGCCTATGCCGCCATTTCCGGACTGTCACTTGCTCTTTTGCGCGACGGCGACCATTCCGGCCTCGTCGCCATTCTCTTCCTGTTCGCGGTGGTTTGGGCGACCGACATAGCAGCTTATTTCGTCGGCCGCGCTGTCGGCGGGCCGAAGCTGGCGCCATCGATCTCGCCGGGCAAGACGCAGAGCGGTGCGCTCGGCGGCGCTGTCGGCGGCGTGGTTGCCGGGCTGCTTCTGGCCGCTGCGGCCGGAGCCGGCAATCTGGCAGTGCTCGGCGTCGTCGCGCTGGTGCTTTCGCTCGTCTCCCAGGCTGGCGACCTTTTCGAATCATGGGTGAAGCGGCGCCACAACCGCAAGGATTCGGGCACGCTGATACCGGGCCATGGCGGCGTCATGGACCGGGTCGACGGGCTTGTCGCGGCGGCGTTCGCCCTGTACGTCATCGGCTGGATTTCGGCGACCGCCGACCATCCGGCGCAGGGGCTGTTTCCAGCTTGATCGGCATCGATTCCGGGCCTCGTTTCTTGACCTGCGCAGGATGCGCCATGGATTCGCCTGGATTGATGCCACAGTCGCGGTACCACCGTGCTGCGGACGAATTTTGAGGACATGAGTTGAACGAGATTCTTCACGCGGTTTTCAGCACGGAGGGCTTTGTCCTCGGCACGCTGGTGCCTTTCCTGTTCGTGCTGACCGTCGTCGTGTTCGTTCACGAGATGGGCCATTATCTCGTCGGCCGCTGGTGCGGCATCGGCGTGAAGGTCTTTTCGATCGGCTTCGGCCCGGAGCTCTTCGGCTTTAATGACAGCCATGGCACGCGCTGGAAACTCTGCGCCATTCCACTTGGCGGCTACGTCAAATTCGTCGGCGACATGAACGCCACCTCGAGCCAGCCCAGTTCGGAGGAGATCGAAACGCTGACGGCTGCCGAACGCAAGGTCGCTTTTCACACGCAGCCGGTCTGGAAGCGCGCGGCAACTGTGGTGGCTGGCCCGCTGTTCAATTTTCTGCTGACGATCGCCGTCTTTGCGGTGCTGTTTTCCGCCTATGGCCGGCCCGTGCTGGAGCCAATGGTGGCTGAAGTCACTGCGGGCAGCCCAGCGGCCAGGGCCGGCATCCTGCCCGGAGACCGCTTCGTCAGCGTCGACGGCAGCAAGGTCCAGACCTTCGCCGACGTCCAGCGCCGGGTCTCGGGCCGCGGTGGCGACCCCATCACCTTCGTCATGCTGCGCGACGGCAAGGAGATCACCGTTACGGCGACGCCGGAATTGATGGAGCAGCAAGACGGGCTGGGCAACAAGGTCAAGGTGGCGGTGATCGGCGTCGTCAACAACCAGGAATTCGGCCAGCCCAGGCTGATCACCTATAACCCGGTCGGAGCGGTAGGGGCGGCGGTCGAGGAGACCGGATACATCATTCAGCGCACCGGTCAGTTCCTGCAGCGTTTCGTTGTCGGTCGCGAAGACAAATGCCAGCTGGGCGGCCCAATCAAGATCGCAAAGATGTCGGGGCAGGCGGCGAAACTCGGCTTCGACTGGCTTGTGCAACTTGTCGCCCTGCTGTCGGTCGGGATCGGTATTCTGAACCTTTTGCCGATTCCTCCGCTCGACGGCGGCCATCTCCTGTTCTACGGCGTGGAGGCCATCATTCGGCGACCGGTGTCGGAACGGATGATGGAGTTGGGCTACAGGGCTGGCCTGCTTCTCGTCTTGGGCTTCATGGGGTTTGTTTTCTGGAACGACCTGTTTGGATGCTGAAATCATGAAGAAATTTGGCTTCAGCACAGCCAATGTTGAGACGCCGTTTACCATGCGTGGGGATATGCGTGACGCGAAAGCCACGCAATTGGGTTAAGTAAATACAAATTAACCAGGAGCCTTGCGTGTAGGGAAAATCCGGTTAATACGGTAGGGGAAATTACCGCACGTCCGGTTTTCTCGCCGTGGGGACTTCGAGAAAAGGTACAAAAGCCCGATGAAGGCAGCATCCAAGTTTCTGAGCGCCGCGTCCGCGGTGGCCCTGTCCGCCGCCCTGGTCGTACCAGGTGCGCTCGCAGTGCAGTTCGTTGCCACATCGGCGGCCGAGGCCGCTGTTGTTTCAAGAGTTGAAGTCAGCGGCAATCAGCGTGTCGACGCCGAGACGATCCGCAACTACGTCACGATCAAGCCCGGCAGGCCGTTTTCCAGCGCCGATATCGACGAGGCGGTCAAGGCGCTGTTCGGCACCGGGCTGTTCTCGGACGTCCAGATCAACCAGGTCGGTTCGACGCTGGTCATCAAGGTTTCCGAATATCAGGTCGTGAACCAGGTGCTGTTCCAGGGCAACAAGAAGCTCAAGGACAACGCGCTGGCGGCCGCGGTCCAGTTGAAGCCGCGTGGAACGTTCTCGCAGCAGGCGCTCGATGCCGATGTCGAGGCGGTCAAGGCCGCCTACAGGCGTATCGGCCGCGACGACGCCGCCGTGACCACCCAGATCATGGATCTCGGCGACAACCGCGTGAACGTGGTGTTCAACATCAACGAAGGCGGCCGCACACAGATCGCCGCGATCAATTTTGTCGGCAACAGCGCCTACTCGAGCCGTCGCCTGTCCGATGTCATTTCGACCAAGCGCTCGACCATCCTTTCGTTCGTGCTGCGCGACGACGTCTATGACGAAGACAAGCTCAACGCCGACCAGGAATTGCTGCGCCGTTTTTATTACAATCACGGCTATGCCGATTTCCAGGTGATTTCCGCGGTCGGCGAGCTCGACGAAACCACCAATAAATACACGGTGACCATCACCGTGCAGGAGGGCGAGCGCTACACCTTCGGCGACATCAGCGTCGAGAGCACGATTCCCGAAGTCGACGGCGCATCGCTGCAGTCGGTGGTCGAAACCCACAAGGGCGATGTCTACAACGCCGAGAACGTCGAAGACACCATCATTGCATTGACCGAGAGGGTCGCCGGTTCCGGCTATCCCTTCGCCCAGGTGACGCCGCGCGGCGACCGCAATTTCGAGAACCACACCATTTCAGTGGTCTATACGATCGACCAGGGCACCAAGGCCTATGTCGAGCGCATCGAGATCCGCGGCAACGACCGGACACGCGACTATGTCATTCGCCGAGAATTCGACGTGAGTGAGGGCGATGCATTCAACCAGGTTCTCATCCAGCGCGCGAAGAAACGGCTGGAAGCGCTCGATTTTTTTGAGAAAGTCGAGGTTTCGACCGTGCCCGGCTCTGAGCCTGACCAGGTGGTGCTGGTGGTCGACGTGGTCGAGAAGTCGACCGGCGAGTTCTCCGTCGGCGCCGGCTATTCGAGCGGTGGCGACACCGAAGGCCCGACCATCGAAGGATCGATCAGCGAACGCAACTTCCTCGGACGCGGCCAGTTCATCAGGCTTTCGGCGGGCGGCGGCAAGAATTCGCGCGACTACAGCTTCTCCTTCACCGAGCCCTATTTCCTCGGGCGGCGCATTGCCGCCGGTTTCGATGTCTTCAACCGGACCAGGGAATACGACGACTACAAGAGCGAGACGCTAGGCGCGACAGTGCGTTTCGGCCTGCCGATCACCGACGACATCTCGACGCAGCTGGCGTATAATATCTCGCAGGAGAAGTACAAGCTCGACGATGATTGCGATCTCCCTGGCTGCACCGTCTCTACGGCTATCCTAAATGGCATTGCGGAAAGCCCGTGGCTCAAGTCGTCGGTCAGTCTCGGCCTGGTCTACAACACCATCGACGACATGAAGAACCCGCATGAAGGCATCTTCGCCAATGTCACCACGGAATTCGCCGGCCTCGGCGGCGACGCCAAATTCGTCAAGGTGACAACGCGCGGCAGCGTCTATCAGACGTTGTCGGAGCAGCTTGATCTGGTTGGTTTGATTTCGGGCGGGGCTGGCCATATCCAGGGCTTCGGCAACGACGACCTGCGCATCTTCGATCATTTCCAGAGCAGCGACCGCATGATCCGCGGCTTCGCCTATGGCGGCATCGGTCCTGTCGACAACCAGGGCTTTGACGACCATCTCGGCGGCACCACCTATTTCAACGCCTCGGCGGAAGCTCAGTTTCCGATGCCGATCATTCCGGAGAGCTTCGGCCTGCGCGGCGCGGTCTTTGCCGATGCGGCGACACTTTATGGCAACGATGTGGCGGGTGTTGATCCATCGACAACCAGCATGGAATGGCGTGCCTCGGCCGGCGTCGGCTTGATGTGGGCGTCGCCTTTTGGCCCGATCCGCATCGACTATGCGATCCCAGTCCTCAAGGAGGACACCGACGACGTGCAGGAATTCAACTTCGGCATATCGTCCCGGTTCTGATCGGCGGGCAACGATACGTCCGGGCCGTAGCGGTCCGGAAGAAAGTAATTCGACACTACGGCGCCGCGTGTCCTCCTGGACGCGCAAAGGACGCTGCAGGACTTTGATTTTGCGCATTATCCTTTCCGAAAATCGATTCCGATTTTCGGGGTCGTGCGCTAGCTGGATATAGCTTCTGGAATGACCGATCCGGTGTTCTTCGCGCCATCACGCCGGTATACGGCTGGCGAAGTCGCGAATCTGACCGGCTCGGTGCTTGTCGATTCCGACCTCTCCGATAGATCGATCGAAGCCTTGGCGCCGGCAAGCGAAGGCGGCGAGCACGCTCTTGTCTTTGTCGATGGCAGACGCAACTTCGCGCTAATGCAATCGCTGCGAGCAGCGGCGGTTCTATGCCCCGCCGAATTTGCCGGCAAAGCGCCGGCGGGTATCGCGGTTCTGATCCATCCGCGCCCGCAACAGGCTTTCGCGATGGTCGGCCGCCTGCTTTTCCCGGCGGCTGCGACACCGGCGCCGATGACCGGCGAAACCGGTATCTCGCCGCATGCCCATATCGATCCATCGGCGCGCGTCGAGGCCGGCGCGATCGTCGAGGCCGGCGCGATCATCGGCCCTCGCGCTTCTATCGGCAGCGGAACCGTCATTGCTCCTCATGCCGTTATCGGTCCCTCCTGCCAGTTCGGCCGCGACGGCTATGTCGGCCCAGGCGCCAGCATCCAGTACGCGCTGATCGGCAACCGCGTCATCATTCATGGCGGCGCCCGCATCGGCCAGGACGGTTTTGGCTTCGTGGCCGGCGCCAAGGGTCCGGAGCGCGTGCCGCAAATCGGCCGGGTCGTCATCCAGGACGACGTCGAGATCGGCTCCAATACCACGGTCGATCGCGGCGCCATGTCCGACACGATTATCGGTCAAGGCACCAAGATCGACAATCTGGTCCAGATCGCTCATAACGTCCGCATCGGCCGCAATTGCATAATCGCCGGCCTTTCGGGTATTTCCGGTTCCGTAACGGTGGGCGACAACGTCACCATGGGTGGCGGTGTCGGTCTTGCGGATCACTTGACGGTAGGGACAGGGGCCAAGCTTGCTGCAAGAAGCGGGTTCATGAGCAACGTCCCCGCAGGCGAGATTTGGGGAGGGTACCCGGCGCAGCCGATGGCGGAAGCCATGCGGGAGATCGCAGCTCTGCGAAGACTGGCCAGGGCGCGCAAATCGGGCGACGGAGGGAAGAGCTGAGATGGTTGCGGCGACAACGCTCGAGGCGGTCGACATATTGGGGCTGATGAAGCTCCTGCCGCATCGCTATCCGTTCCTGATGATCGACCGCATCATCGATATCGATGGCGACGAGTCCGCCACCGGCATCAAGAACGTGACCATAAACGAGCCGCATTTCCAAGGTCATTTCCCGGATCAGCCGGTCATGCCCGGCGTGCTGATCGTCGAGGCGATGGCGCAGACGGCCGGCGCCATCTGCATCCGCAGCCTAGGCACCGAAAAACCGTCGCTGGTCTATTTCCTGACCATCGACAACGCCAAATTCCGTAAACCGGTCGTTCCCGGCGACCAGTTGAAGATCCATGTGAAGAAAATCAAGAAACGCGGCAACCTTCTCAAATTCGCCTGCGAGGCTCTCGTCGACGGCGTCAAGGCCGCGGAAGCCGAGATCTCGGCGATGATGGTCGCGAGCGACTGACGATCGAATGCTTATGAAAATCCAGACAGTCATCCATCCATCGTCGGTCATCGAGGCCGGCGCAAAAATCGGCGAAGGCGTCCGCATCGGGCCATTCTGCCACATCAGCGCCGACGCGGTGCTCGGCGACCGCGTCGAACTGGTCAGCCACATCTCGGTGATGGGCGCGACCACCATCGGTGCGTCGACCAAGGTGTATCCGATGGCGACACTGGGCGCGCCGCCGCAGAATACCAAGCACAAGGGCGGCCGCACCACGCTGGTCGTCGGCGAGAACTGCACGATCCGCGAAGGCGTGACCATGCACCTCGGCACCGATTCCAGCCGCGGCGAGACGACGATCGGTGACAACGGCAACTTCCTTGCCTACGCCCACATCGCCCATGACTGCATCGTCGGCAAGAACGCCACCTTCGCCAATCAGGCGACGTTGGGCGGCCATTGCGAGATCGGCGACAACGTCTATATCGGTGGTCTCAGCGCCGTTCATCAGTTTGTCCGCGTCGGCGACAACGCCTTTCTCGGCGGTTGCTCGGCATTCGTCGGCGATGTCATTCCCTACGCCATCGCCGTCGGCAATCGCGCCAGCCTTCGCGGCCTCAACATCATCGGCCTGAAGCGCGCCGGCCTGCCGCGCTCCGAGATCCACACGCTGCGCAAGGCCTACAAGACGATCTTCGATCGCTCCCGAACCGTCGGCGAAAACATCGAGTTCGCCAAGGCGGAATTCGCCTCGTCACCGACCGCCATGAAGATCATCGATTTCATCGCCAGTCGCGGTAAGCGGCACTATGCCGTCCCGTCGCTCAAGGCTGGCGGCGGCGACGATGCCGATGACGAAGATTGAGGGCACCCGGACGGGCCTTGATCTCGCGCCAGACGCCAGGGTCGGCATCATCGCCGGCGGCGGCAGTTTGCCGGTCGAAGTCGCCAAGGCGCTTGCTGGGCAAGGCAAGTCTCCCTTCGTGGTAATAGTGGCGGGCGAGGTCGACCGGATAGCCGACTTCGACGCCTATGAGCAGGCGACGTTGAGGCTGGAGGATGTCGGCTCACTGCTGCCGACGCTCAAAAATAGTCATGTTACCCATTTGGTGACAGCGGGCCATATCACACGCCGCCCCAGGCTGAGCGCCATGCGCCTCAATCTCGGCCTGCTCGCCTGGGTGCCCAGCCTTCTTGTCGGCGTAACCCAAGGCGACGACACCGTGTTGAAACTGTTCGTGCGAAGGGTCGAGCGCAGCGGCATCAAGGTGGTCGGCGCCCATGAGATCGTGCCGGAACTGGTCGCCGCCGAAGGCGCGCTGACCAAGGCAGCGCCGCGGAAATCCGACTGGCGCGACATCAAAGCGGCCCACGCAGCGGCAATGGCCATCGGCGCGCTGGATATCGGCCAGGCGGCTGTTGCGATCGGCGGCCGCGCCATCGCGCTGGAAGGCATCGAGGGTACCGACGGATTGCTCGATCGAACACGGCAGTTGCGCGGCCATGGCAGGCTGGCCGGCAGAATGCGCGGCGTCCTGGTCAAATGCGCCAAGCCTGGCCAGGAGTTGCGCGCCGATCTGCCCTCCATCGGCCCGCAGACGATCGAGGCGGCGCATGCCGCCGGACTTGCCGGCATTGCCGTCGAAGCCGGCCGCTCGCTGGTTCTCGAAGGCCCGACAGTCGTCGCTCGCGCCAACGCGCTCGGCCTGTTCGTGATCGGCCTGCCTGCTGCGGAGCCGGTGCATGGCGACTGAGCGACCGCTGAAGATCGCCATCGTCGCCGGCGAGGAATCCGGCGACCTGCTTGGCGCCGACATCGTAGAGGCGCTCAAGCGCGTGACCGGCCGCGAGGTCCGGCTCGTCGGCATCGGCGGCCGGCATTTGCAGGCGCTCGGCCTCACGCCGCTGTTCGACGGCGGCGAGATCGCGCTGATGGGATTGAGCGCCATCCTGCGCGATCTGCCGCGCCTGATACGACGGATCAGCCAGACGGCCGGTGCGGTCGCCAATGAAAAGCCGGACTGCCTCATCACCATAGACAGCCCGGATTTTTCGCTGCGCGTGGCGAAAAAGGTGCGTGCCGCCGATCCGACAATCCCGATCGTCCACTATGTCTGCCCGAGCGTCTGGGCATGGCGGCCGGGCAGGGCGGTGGCGATGAAACCGTATGTCGACCACATCCTCTGCATCCTGCCTTTCGAAGTGAGGGAGCTCGCCCGCCTCGGCGGTCCGACCGGCACCTATGTCGGCCATCGCCTTACCCACGATCCGGGCGTGCTCGGCGCCGCCAAGGCGCAAAGCCTGCCTCGCGACCTGTCCGACGATCGTGTGAAGACACTGCTTGTGCTGCCCGGCTCGCGTCGCGGCGAGGTGCGACGGCTGGCCGGCCCGTTCGGCAAGACGATCTCGATCCTGCGTGCGCGCGGACACCGCTTGCGCCTGCTGTTGCCGACGGTGCCGCATGTCGCCGACCTGGTCAGGGCTTCGGTGGCAAGCTGGGACGAGAAGCCGGAGATCATCCTTGATCCCGAGCGCAAATGGCAGGCCTTCGGCAAGGCCGACGCAGCGCTGATCGCATCGGGAACGGTGTCGCTGGAACTGGCGCTGTCGGGTGTGCCGATGATCTCCTGCTACCGGCTCGATCCGGTCATGCGGATGGCCCAACGCCTGGTCACCGTATGGAGCGCCTCCTTGCCCAATCTCATCGCCGACCGCCCGATCGTGCCGGAAAGCTACAACGAATATGTGCGACCGCACTATCTGGCGCGGCAGTTGGAGGCGCTGTTTTCCGACACCGCCTATCGCGCATGGCAGAAGGACGGTTTTGCCGAGGTGGCCAGACGCATGGCCGTCGACAGACCGTCTGGCGACATCGCTGCAGGGATCGTGATAAGGTGTATCAAGCGGTGAATGGTGAAGTGGTGAATAGTGAATGGTCAAAATCGTGCTTGACCATAGGCCACAAAGAGACCCTGCTTCACTATTCACTATTCACTATTCACTATTCACTATTCACTATTCACTATTCACTATTCACTATTCACTATTCACTATTCACTATTCACCGTTTAGCAATCGGCACGTAGTCGCGTTCCGGCGCACCTGTATAGAGCTGGCGCGGGCGGCCGATCTTCTGGTGCGGATCCTCGATCATCTCCTTCCACTGCGCGATCCAGCCGACGGTGCGGGCGACCGCGAACAGCACGGTGAACATGGTGGTGGGGAAGCCCAGCGCCTTCAGCGTGATGCCGGAATAGAAATCGACGTTCGGATAAAGCTTCTTCTCGATGAAATAGGAATCGGTCAGAGCAATCCTTTCCAGTTCCATGGCGATGTCGAGCAGCGGATCGTCCTTGATGCCGAGTTCGCCCAAAACCTCATGTGCGGTCTTCTGCATGATCTTGGCGCGCGGATCGTAGTTTTTGTAGACGCGATGGCCAAAGCCCATCAATCGGAACGGATCGTTCTTATCCTTGGCGCGGGCGATAAATTCCGGGATGTGGTCGACTTGGCCGATCTCGCCCAGCATGTTCAAGGCTGCCTCGTTGGCGCCGCCATGGGCCGGTCCCCACAGGCAGGCGATGCCGGCGGCGATGCAGGCGAACGGATTGGCGCCGGACGAGCCGGCGAGGCGAACGGTCGAGGTCGAGGCGTTCTGCTCGTGATCGGCGTGCAGGATGAAAATGCGCTCCATCGCACGCGCCAGCACCGGGTTGATCTTGTATTCCTCGCACGGCACGGCAAAGCACATATGCAGGAAGTTGGCCGCGAAATTCAGCTCGTTCTTGGGGTAAATGAAGGGCTGGCCGATGTGGTATTTGTAAGCCATCGCCGCGATCGTCGGCATCTTGGCGATCAGCCGCATCGATGCGACCATGCGCTGGTAGGGGTCCGAGATGTCGGTGGAATCGTGATAGAAAGCTGACAGCGCACCGACCACGCCGCACATCACCGCCATCGGGTGGGCGTCGCGGCGAAAGCCGGTGAAGAAGCGCGACATCTGCTCGTGCACCATGGTGTGGCGCGTGACCCGGTAGTCGAAATCGTCCTTCTGCGCCTTGGTCGGCAGTTCGCCGTAGAGCAGGAGATAACAGACTTCGAGGAAGTCGCCGTGCTCGGCCAACTGGTCGATCGGATAACCGCGATGCAAAAGGATGCCGGCATCGCCATCGATGAAGGTGATTTCCGACTCGCAACTTGCCGTCGAGGTGAAGCCGGGATCGTAGGTGAAGGCCCCGGTGGTGCTGTAAAGCGCGCCGATATCGATGACGTCAGGTCCGACCGAGCCGCTTCGCACCTTGAGTTCGTGAGTTTTGCCGCCGAATTCAAGTTTCGCGGTCGACGCGTGGGTTTTGCCGCCAAATTCCATTTTTGTCGCAGCTTCGGACATTGCAAACTCCTTTTTGTTTTCTCATGTCGGCAAAGGCAAAATTTCTGCAACGCAACACGTCGAAAGTATCGGAGTTCGCGCGTTTGCGCCCGCAATTGGATTGCGTGCCAAATTGGGCCAAGACCTAATGTTGCACTGCGAAACCCACCTTTCAATGCCAATCTTCTTGGGCCAGTTTTGCTAATCGATTTGATCCGCGACGCGCGCCAGGCTTTCCTCGCGGCCAAGCACGGCAAGCACGTCGAACACGCCGGGCGAGGTGCTTTTGCCGGTTAGCGCGGCGCGCAAAGGTTGGGCCACTGCGCCAAGCTTATGGCCGCCGGCGAGCGCATATTCGCGGATCGCCGCTTCCGCCGCTGCGGCCGTCCAATCCCCTGAAATCGCCTTCAGCGCCGCATGGGCGCCCCGCAGGATCTCGCGCGCCTCGCCGCCGAGCAGCGCCGCCGCCTTCTCGTCGATCGGCAGCGGCCGCTCGGCAAACAGGAAGGCGGCACCGTCGACCAGCTCGACCAGCGTCTTGGCGCGCTCCTTCAAGCCGGGCAGGGCGGCCAGCAACTGCGCCTTGCGTGTGTCGTCGAGGCGCGCTGCAATCGCCGGGCCGCCTTCGAGATAGGGCAAGGTGTTGATGAAGATATCGAGCAATTCGGGCTCGTTCATGCGCCGCATATGCACGCCGTTCAGCGCCTCGAGCTTGGCGAAGTCGAACCGGGCGGCCCCCTTGTTGACATCGCCGATGTCGAACCACGCAATCATGTCGGTGATCGATATGACCTCGTCGTCGCCGTGGCTCCAGCCGAGCCGCGCCAGGTAGTTGAGCAGTGCCTCGGGCAGATAGCCCATGGCGCGATAGGCTTCAACGCCGAGGGCGCCGTGCCGCTTCGACAGCTTGGCGCCGTCGGCGCCATGGATCAGCGGGATATGCGCCATTGACGGCACCTCCCAGCCCAAGGCTCGATAGATCACCATTTGGCGGGCGGCATTGGTCAGATGGTCGTCGCCGCGGATGATGTGGGTGATGCCCATGTCGTGGTCGTCGACGACGACGGCATGCATATAGGTCGGGTTGCCGTCCGAGCGCAGGATGATGAAATCGTCGAGGTCCTTGTTGGGGAAGCGGACTTCGCCCTGCACGCGGTCATGTACCACCGTCTCGCCTTCGGCCGGCGCCTTGATGCGGATCGCGCCCCTGGCGCCAACCGGTGCCTCTGACGGGTCGCGGTCGCGCCAGCGGCCGTCATAGCGGGGAGGCAAGCCCTTGGCCCGCGCACTCTCGCGCATCGCCTCCAGCTCGGCCGGCGTCGCATAGCAGTAATAGGCTTTGCCGAGGCGCACCAGCTCCTCGGCAACCGCGCGGTGGCGCGGCGCGCGCTCGAACTGGGATACCGGTTCGCCGTCCCAGGTGAGGCCGAGCCAGGAGAGCCCATCGAGGATGGCAGCGGTTGCCGCATCGGTCGAACGCTCGCGATCGGTGTCCTCGATGCGCAGCAGCATCTTGCCGCCAGTGTGTTTCGCATACAGCCAATTGAACAGCGCCGTGCGCGCCCCGCCAATATGCAGGAATCCGGTGGGCGAAGGGGCAAAACGGGTGACGACCTTGTCGGACATGGAACTCCTGGGCAAGCGCAGAAAACGGATGTGGTGCGCGGACTTTCGCGCGTCGCGCGTTCATGTAGCATAGGAGGTCAAGGGCGCAAGGGGCGAACCCTATGGCTGGACCAGGCCGCGGCGTGGACGAGAGCGAGGGCGCGACCGCAAGCGTCAGCGAACGATCGCTGTTTGCCGACGTTCCTCACACTGAGTCGCTACCCGTTTCGCTGCCTGCGTCGCCGCCGAGCATCCAACCTCTTTCGCCGGATCGCCCGGCGCCGATACCGGCTTCAGCACCCGGCCCTGTCATTCGTTTTCGCCGACAGCTCAGCCATCTTTCACCATCCGGTGTCCGCAACAGCGTGGCCGCGGCAGCCGGCCTGGAACTCGACCGGGGCGTCGCCTTCCTGCTGGTGCCGGTTTTCCTGGCATGCGGGGTGATCGTCTATTTTTCGCTTGCCGTCGAACCGGACTTTGCCCAGCCCATCGCCGTCGTGGTCCTTACGGCATTGTGTGCGGCCGTCACGCGCTCACGCCGCAAAACGCATCTGTGCTTCATGGCAGCGTTGCTGTGCGCGCTTGGTGTGCTCGCCGCCAAGGTTGAAACGTGGCGCGCCGGAACGAAGATGCTCGGTTCGGAAATCCAGACCCGGCTGACCGGCCGTGTCGTCAGGCTCGACCAGATGGCGAACGGCCGGATCAGGCTGACCATCGATGTGATGTCGACCGCCCGGCCGACACTGCGTTATGCACCCGAACGTGTCAGGGTGTCGGCACGCAAGATTCCCGCTGAGATGACCGCAGGCTCGGTGGCAACCGGCTATGTGAGGCTTCTGCCTCCGACTGGCCCGGTCAGACCGGACAGCTTTGACTTTTCCTTTGACAGCTATTTCGCCGGTGTCGGTGCCAGTGGCTTTTTCCTTGGCAGTCCAAAGATCGTCGTCTCCGAAGATGCACCGTTAACCGCACGCCTTTCTTCGTCGATCGAGAAGGCGCGCGAAACCATCGCCGACCATATCAGGGACAGCATCGGTGGTGCCGAGGGGGAGATTGCCGCTGCGCTGATCGTCGGCGTGCGTGCCGGCATCCCCGAAGAGATAAACGAATCGATGCGGCGCACCGGCATCTACCACATCATCTCCATTTCCGGCCTGCACATGGCGCTTGTCGCCGGCACCGTCATGGGATTGCTGCGCGGCGCCTTTGCGCTGTTTCCCGACTTTTCGTCGCGCCGGCCGGTCAAAAAATATGCGGCTGCTGCCGCACTCGTCTCCATCGCTGCCTATCTGATCTTTTCCGGTATCGTGGTCGCGGCTGAACGCAGCTTCATCATGCTGGCGGTAATGCTTGTCGCCGTGCTGTTCGACCGGGCGGCACTCACCATGCGCAACCTGGCGATTTCGGCCATCGCCGTTATCGTCGTGTCGCCGCACGAGGTGGTCGGCGCAAGCTTCCAGATGTCGTTCGCCGCGACTGCGGCTCTCGTGGGCGCCTATGCCGGTTGGTCCGACTATCGTGCCGACAGGGCCAAGGCGCCGCGACAGCGACGGTCACCGGTCGCTTTCGTCACGCGCAAGCTCGTCGCCGGGGCAGGCACCATCGCAATGACCTCCATCATTGCCGGCAGCGCCACCGCGCTCTTCGCCATCTGGCACTTCCAGCGCGTCTCGCCGCTCAGCCTGTTCGCCAATCTGGCCGTCATGCCGATCGTCACGATCGTCATGTTCCTGGCCGTCCTCAGCGCCTTGGCAATGCCTTTCGGCCTCGACGGCCCTTTCCTCTACATGATGGGCAAGGGCCTGACGGCGATGATTGCAATTTCGGGATGGATCTCGGGGCGTTCGCCCGTCGATGCAGTCGGCCTGATTTCGTTGCAATCGGTTCTGCTGGTGACGGTCGCCTTAGTCATCGCCACGATGGCGACGACATGGCTGCGGCTTGCCGCACTTCCCTTTGCGCTCGCCGGCCTGCTGACGATTTCCGAGACGCGCACCCCCGACGTGCTGATCTCGGAGGATGCGCATCTGGTGGCGCTGCCGATCGGCGGCGGCGAACTTGCCGTCAACCGGATGCGTTCGAACGAATTCACCACCGACAACTGGAAACATGCGCTGGTTTCAACAACGATCGTCGAGCCGGAGACATTCGAAAAAGGAGATGTGCGGTTCGACATCGCCGATCCGGCCGACCTGCCGCCGGGAGCGCCTTTCACCTGCACTGCCGGCCTGTGCCTGGCCCGGCATCCGTCCGGCGCGCTCATCGCGCTCGCCGACAACCGCAAAACCGCGCGGCCGGCCTGTGCCTTTGCGGATTTGATCGTCATCGACGATGCCACAGCCTATTACAAACTCTGCCGCAACCCGCTGGTTCTCGTCGTCACCAAACGGCAGCTCGCTCGCATGGGCAGTGCCGCCGTCTTCTTCGATCCGCTATCGGCGAAGACGCGCGCAGAAATCCGTTTTGCCGTCAGACAGCCATACAGGCCTTGGCATGAGCAGCGGCGATTTTCGCGCGAGGCGAGGGGCCTGCCGCCATACCGCAGGGCCGAGAAACCCAAGAAGCCTGCCGTTCAGTAACGCCGGATCAGTCCGACGAGCTTGCCCTGCACCTTGACCCGGTCCGGCCCGAAGATGCGCGTCTCGTAGGCCGGATTGGCGGCTTCCAGTGCGATCGAGGCACCTTTGCGGCGGAATCGCTTCAGCGTCGCTTCCTCCTCGTCGACCAGAGCGACAATGATCTCGCCAGGCTGGGCGGTGTCGGCGTTGCGGATGATAACCGTGTCGCCGTCGAAGATGCCGGCCTCGATCATCGAATCCCCCTTGACCTCCAGCGCGTAGTGCGTGCCGCCGGTGATCATGTCCGGTGGCACCGAGATCGAATGCGTCTGGTGCTGGATGGCGTCGATCGGCACACCGGCAGCGATGCGGCCCATCACCGGTATGGAAACGGTGGCAACGACGTCGTCGTCATTGCCGGCCGCACGCATGCGCGAAGGCGCCGGCTTGATCTGGCGTCCGAGGCCGCCCTGGCCAAGGCTGCCTTGAATGACGCTCGGCGAGAATTTGCGCGCCGCATTGAGGCCCGGCGCGATCGAATCGGGCAGGCGCAGCACCTCCAGCGCGCGGGCGCGGTTGGGCAGGCGGCGAATGAAACCGCGTTCCTCCAGCGCCGTGATCAGCCGGTGGATCCCCGATTTGGAGGCGAGGTCGAGCGCTTCCTTCATCTCGTCGAACGAGGGCGGAATGCCGCTTTCCTTCAGTCGCTCGTGGATGAACATCAGCAGTTCATGTTGTTTGCGTGTCAGCATCGCGACCCCCAACAGAATCAGAAAAACAAACCCAGAACAAACACTATCTGTTCCAGTTGTGTTCCGCAACCATTTAAAGTTTAATGAATGTGTTGACGTTTTGTTCAGCGTAGCATCAGCACGCTGCAGGCGGCGCCCGCTGCGGCCGCGGGAGCGAATGGCTCGCGCACGACCAGTCCGTTGGCGTCGGCCAGCATTCTGAGCATCGAGGAATCCTGGACACTGAACGGCGTTGCCTCAAGCGTGCCAGCTTCTTCCTTCACCACCGCGCGTACATAGTCCTGCCTGAGATCGTTAGCCGGCATGGCGGCGCCGAGCCGCGCCTGACGCAGGTCCTGGCGGAAGGCGCGGCCGCCGAGCCGCGCCAGCAGCGGCTTCAGAAAGAGCTGCGTGCAGACCAGGCTGGCCACCGGATTGCCAGGCAGGCCGATGCAGCGGATGGCGCCCAGCCGCCCGAACATCAGTGGCTTGCCGGGCCGCATGGCGATTTTCCAGAAAGCGAGCGCCATGCCTTCGCCGGTCAGCACGTCATGGACGAGGTCATGGTCCCCGACCGAGGCGCCGCCCAGCGTGACGATGACGTCCGCGCCTGCGGCGACGGCTTTTGTCACCAGCGCGGCGATCGCGTCCTTGCGGTCGGCGGCGATGCCGAGATCGAGTGCGCTGGCGCCGACCGAGCGGGCCGCGGCGGCGACGCCATAGGCATTGGAGGAGATGATCTGGTCGGGGCCAAGGTCGCTGCCCGGCGGCAGCAATTCGTCGCCGGTGGCGATGATGGCGACCAGCGGCCGTTTCACCACGCGGACCTGCTGGCGGTTGGCCGACGCCGCCAGCGACAATGCCGCCGGATCAAGCAGGCGGCCTTTCTCCAGCAGCATGTCGCCCTGCGAGAAATCGAGCCCGAGGCGGCGGATGTTGCGGCCTTCAACCGTCGGCGCGGTCACTTCGACCATGCCGCCGCCGAGGTCGCGGACATTCTCCTGGATGACGATGGTGTCGGCGCCTCCGGGAAGCGGCGCGCCGGTGAAGATGCGCACGGCCTGCGCCGGGCCGACTGTTCCGGCAAAGCCTCGTCCGGCCGGCGCCATGCCGATCACCGAAAGTCTCGCGGGCACGGACGCGACATCGTCGGCCCGCACGGCATAGCCGTCCATGGCCGACGCGTTGAATGGCGGCTGGGTGCGGAGCGCGATGAGCGGCTCCGCCAACACGCGGTCGGCGGCATCCATCAGGGCGACGCTTTCAGCCTGCAAGGGCGCAGCATCCGCAAGCAGGTGCTCGAGCGCCTCGGCGACCGCAAGCAGCGCCATTATCGGCCTGCCCCCTGGGCGTCCGCCTTGTAGTCGCCGGATTTGCCGCCGGTCTTTTCCATCAGCCTGATGTTGGAGATCGCCATGCCGCGGTCGACCGCCTTGGCCATATCATAGATGGTCAGGCAGGCGACCGAGACGGCAGTCAGCGCTTCCATCTCGACGCCGGTCTTGCCGGTGACGCGGGCCAGCGCCGTGACCTTCAGACCGGGCAGCTTCGCGTCCGGTTCGATGTCTACCGATATCTTGGTCAACAGCAGCGGGTGGCAGAGCGGGATCAGCTCATGCGTCCTCTTGGCCGCCATGATGCCGGCGATGCGCGCCGTACCCAGCACGTCGCCTTTCCTGGCATCGCCGTCGAGAATCATTTTCAGCGTTTCGGGCCGCATCGAGACAAGACCTTCGGCGATTGCCGTGCGGGTCGTCTCCGCCTTGTCGCCGACATCGACCATATTGGCTTCGCCTTCCGCGCCAAGATGGGTGAGGGCGGCCGACATCGTCAGGTCACCCTGGAGCGACGTGCGTCCGTTTGGACGCACAAACTACGCTCTAACGCTTTGTATCTATGCATCATGCTCTCCGAAAATCGATTCCGATTTTCGGGAAGATGCATTGGCGGGCGCCTTGCCCATCAAAAGCAGGTGCGTCGCAGTGGCCACGTCCTGTTGCCGCATCAGGCTCTCGCCGACGAGGAAAGTGCCAATGTCGCTCCGTTCCAGCCTGCGGCAGTCCTGGTGCGAGAAAATACCGCTCTCGCTGACCAGCAGCCGGTCGGCCGGCACCATCGCCGCGAGCCGTTCCGATGTCTCGATGCTGGTTTCGAACGTCCGCAGATTGCGGTTGTTGATGCCGATCAGCCGCGACGACAGTTTCAGCGCGCGTTCCGTCTCGGCCTCGTCATGCACCTCGACCAGCGCATCCATGCCGAGCTCGAACGCCGTCGTCTCGAGTTCCCTGGCCACGGCGTCATCGACGCTCGCCATGATGATCAGGATGGCGTCCGCGCCCCACGCACGGGCCTCGAACACCTGATAGGGCTCGAACAGAAAATCCTTGCGCAAAGCCGGCAATGTCACGGCGCTGCGCGCATTGGTGAGGAATTCAGGCGCCCCTTGGAAAGACGGCGCATCGGTCAGCACCGAGAGGCAGGCAGCCCCACCTTTGGCATAGGCCCTGGCCAGCGCCGGCGGATCGAAATCGGCGCGGATCAGGCCCTTGGACGGGCTCGCCTTCTTGATCTCGGCGATTAGCGCGAAACTGCCGGATTTGCGTTTGGCTTCAAGGGCCGAGAGAAAGCCGCGTGGTGCGTCGGTATCCTTTGCCCGCGCCTTGATTTCGGCAAGCGGCACCCGCGCCTTCGCCGCCGCGATCTCGTCGCGCTTGTAGGCTTCGATCTTGCGCAGGATATCAGACACGGCGCTATCCGTTTGAAATCTCGACCAGCCGGTCAAGCACCTTTAGCGCCCGGCCGCTGTCGATGGCTTGCGCCGCCGTCGCCATGCCATCGGCAAGCGTCGTCGCCTTTCCCGCCACCACCAATCCGGCGCCGGCGTTCATCAGCACCGTATCGCGAAAGGCGCCGGCAGCGCCGCCCAGCATGTCGCGAAGCGCCTGGGCGTTGTAGGCGGCATCGCCGCCGCGCAACTCGTCCTTGGTATGCCGCTTCAGCCCGACCGCTTCCGGGGTCAGCGTAAAGCTGCGGATCTCGCCGCCGACCAGTTCGGCGACCTGGGTTTCGCCGGTGGTGGTTATCTCGTCATAGCCGTCGCCATGGGCGACCCAGGCGTGGTCGGCGCCCAGTGCCTTCAACGTCTCGGCCACCGGCATGATCCATTCCGGCAAGAAGACGCCAACCATCTGCCTGACGACACCAGCCGGATTGGAGAGCGGGCCAAGCAGGTTGAAGATTGTGCGGGTGCCGAGCTCGGCGCGGATCGGGCCGACATGCTTCATCGCCGGATGATGCGCCGGTGCGAACATGAAGCCGACGCCTGCGTCGTGGATGCAGCGGCCGATCGTTTCCGGCGGGATGTCGAGCTTGACGCCAAGCGCGGTCAGCACGTCGGCGGCGCCGGTCTGCGAGGACAGTCCGCGATTGCCGTGCTTGGCCACCGGCACGCCGCAGGCGGCGATGACGAACGCGGATGCGGTCGAGATGTTGACGCTGTGCGAATTGTCGCCGCCGGTGCCGACGATGTCGATGGCGCCAGCCGGCGCGTCGACGCGCAGCATCTTGGCGCGCATGGTGGCGACGGCGCCGGAAATCTCGCTCACAGTCTCGCCGCGCACGCGCAGCGCCATCAGGAAGCCGCCGATCTGGCCGGGCGTAGCGTCGCCCGACATGATGATGTCGAAGGCATCGCGCGCTTCCTCGAAGGAAAGGGAGCTGCCAGCGGCGACCTTGGCGATATGGGTCTTGAGCGCGCTCATCTGATCAGGGCTTGGGCAACGGCGGTTTGGTCGATGCGAACGTCATATTGCGTCTGCAGCTGCGCCACCAACTGGTCGAGAAGGTCGTCGGACATGCCGGCGGTGAACGATTTCTGCTCGTCGTCCGGCACCGAGCTGGCGTCGGCTCCGGCAGGCTCGAACACTTCGGCAATCCTGAACAGGATCTGTCCGTCGCCGGTGGGCGAGGGGATCAATCCGGTCCCGCCTTCGCCTTCGCCGAACATCGCAGCCGCCCCTTCCTTGCCGAAATCGGCGTCGTCCGCCCCGCGCTTGACGCCGCGCTTGGTCTGCTTCTCAAGCTTGAGCTCGCTCGCGATCACGTCGAGCGTAGTGCCGGCCTCGAGACGCTTTTCGAGCTCCTGCGCTTTTGCGGTGAGCCGCTTGGTCGTTTCCGCCGCCGTCCAGTCGGCCACCACCTTCTGGCGGACTTCATCCAGCGTGCGGTCGCGGGCCGGCGTGACCGAATCCACCTCGTAGAACACGAAGCCGTTGTTGGCAGTAGTGAGGTCGGGATTCTCGGTGCCGGGTTCGGCATCGAACACCGCCTTGATCAGCTCCGGCGATTCCGGCAGATCCTTGACGATGGCGCCGTCCGGCCTCAGGCCGGTGCGATCGATCGCGTCGACGGTGACGACCTTCAGCTTCAGTTTTTCGGCCGCTTGCTCGAGCGTGCTGCCCGAAGCGCGGCTGTCTTCGTAACTGTCATGCACGTCGAGCAGAATGCGGCTTGCCTCGCCCAGCGCCAGGTCCTTGCGGATGTCGGCGGCCACTTCGGCCAGCGGCTTCACCACTTCGGGCTTGATCTCGGTGACGCGCAGCAGCACCGGACCGAAGGCGCCCTGAACGACCGGGCTGACTTCGTTGATGTTGAGCGCAAACGCCGCATCCGCCACCGCCTTGTCGGCGATCTTGTCCTTGGACAGCGTGCCGAGCAGCGTGTCGGCCTGCGTCTTGCCCTCGGCGGCGACGAGTTTGTCGAATGTCGCGCCGGTCTTGAGTGAATCGAGCGCGGCCTTCGCGGCATCGGGCGTTTTGAACACGAGCTGTTCGATGGTGCGCGTTTCCGCCGTGGTGTAGCGCCCCTTGTTCTTGTTGTAGTCGTCGCTGACCTGCTGGTCGGTCACGGCACTCACATCCATGATGTCTTCCGGCTCGAGCCTGACATAGGAGAATTTGCGGTATTCGGGCGCCGCATAGGTCTTCTTGTTTTCCTCGAAATACGCCGAAAGCGTAGTGTCGGATGGCGCTTCGATCGGCTCGACCAGCGATTTCGGCAAGGTCAAATAGTCGATGGTGCGGTCTTCGCCACGATAAAGCGCGACCGCCTTCAAGAACGTATTCGGGGCCTTGAGGCCGTCCGAAACCGCCTCGACGATCTGCTGGCGCACAGCCACCTGGGCGCGATTCCTGAGATAGTCTTCCGGCCGCATGCCGACCTGTTGCAGTATGTATTCGAAAGTCCTTCTGTCGAAGTTGCCGCCGGGACCCTTGAAGGCCGGGTCTTCATGCGTGAGTTGGGCCAGCCGGTCCTTGGACAGCCCAAGCCCGAGCTTGCGGGCCTGCTCATCGAGGACCGCGCCCGACACGAGTTGCGCCAGCACCTGGGTGTCGAGGCCGAGCGCCGTCGCCTGCTCGCGGCTGATGCGCTGGCCGAATTGCTGCGACATCACGCTGATCTGCCGGTCATAGGCCAGCCGATACTCGTTGATCGACACTTTGGTGCCGCCGGCCGTGACAACGGCGTCGTGGCCTGCAAAACCACCGACCATCTGTCCGGAAATGCCCCAGACGGCGAAGCTCAACACCAACAATATCAGCAGCGCTTTCGCGATCCAGGTCCCAGCCGCGCTTCTCAAGATACCAAGCATGGTCACTTCCGATTTTTTCGCGCATTTTCGCATGCGCCGAGTCTGAAACAAGCGCAATAGCGTCCTTCCGGCCCACTGTCGATTGCTTTGTGGGCTGAGTTTGGTAGTGAGGACGCAGCCGAATATTGCCCGGAGAAGCAAATCCCATGACGCCTGGAATCCGCCCGCTGGTCGCCGGCAACTGGAAAATGAACGGCACCAGCGCCTCACTCAACGAACTCAGGATGATCGGCAACGGCTTCATGAGCGGGCTCGATGCCGAGACCGAAGCGCTGGTCTGCGTTCCGGCGACGCTGCTTGCGCATGCCGCGGAGATCTTGTCGCGCACGCCGGTCCGGGCCGGGGGCGAGGATTGCCACAGCAAGGAGAGCGGCGCCCATACCGGCTGTATTTCGGCCGAGATGCTGAAAGATGCGGGCGCCAGTCACGTCATCGTCGGCCATTCCGAACGCCGCGCCGATCAAAACGAGGACGACGCCATTGTCCAGGCAAAGGCGTCCGCCGCGTGGCGCGCCGGGCTGGTTGCCATCATCTGCATCGGCGAGACGAGAGCCGAGCGCGAGGCGGGCGCCACGCTCGACATGCTGTCGCGCCAGGTCGCCGGCTCGGTGCCGCCGAATGCAACGGCATCGAATACCGTCATCGCCTACGAGCCGGTATGGGCGATCGGCACGGGGCTGACGCCGACTGCCGCCGACGTTGCTGAGGCGCATGCGCATATTCGCGAAAAACTGTCGGAAAAGCTTGGCAGCGCAGCGGCAAAGATGCGTATCCTCTATGGCGGCTCGGTCAAGCCGTCGAACGCGGTCGAACTGCTGGGCGTAAAAAATGTCGACGGCGCGCTGGTCGGCGGCGCCAGCCTGAAGGCGGCGGACTTTCTCGGCATTGCCGAAGCCTATCGAAACATCTCCTAAAGCGCGTCGCGTTTGGCCGGCCTAATGCGACGCGCTTTAGGTTGTTGTTTTTACGCATGTCGTTATCGCAAAACCGCTGCACACCCTCGGGTCAGGCCCAAGGGCATGCTTTTGCGCGACATGCTTTAGCATCGAAAGGCTGTCGGGCACTTCGGATACTGTGCCGCAGCGGAAAATGTTGCAACGGCCGCATTGCTTCCCATATTCCGGCCACGGGCTTGGAATTGCCGTCAAAGCATTGTATTGAGCCGCCTCCAAATCACCGGTCGTATCTGCGGCCGCGTAAGGCTTTGCCAGGATAAATTATGGAAACCGTACTGATCGTCGTTCACCTCATGGTCGTGCTCGCTCTTGTCGGCGTGGTGCTGCTGCAGCGCTCCGAAGGCGGCGGCCTTGGCATCGGCGGCGGATCGGGCTTCATGACCGCGCGCGGTGCCGCCAACGCGCTGACGCGGGCGACGGCGATCCTGGCGGCGGCGTTCTTCGCCACCTCGCTGACCTTGTCGATCGTCGCCCGTTACGGCGAGAAGCCGATCGACATTCTCGATCGCGTGCCTGTGACGAACGGCGGGGGCGGCGTGCTCAACCAGTTGCCTGGCACCACGACGCCGACACCGCCGTCCGGCAATACGGCGCCAACGCCGCCTTCCGGCAATGATGCCGCAGCCCCGGCCCCCGCTGCACCGCCAGCGGCGGGAGCGACCACGCCGCCGGCCACAAACGGCGCCACCCAGCCAGTAACGCCGCAGGTTCCAAACCAGTAATCAGCAGACGTCCGGCGCCGCGATCTGTTGTTGTTTGAACACAGTCGCGGCAAATGCCGCACGATCGCGAGGATTCGACCGGGCGCGGCACGCCAGGGCGCTTGAGGCGTCTCCGATTAATCGATTATAGATTGCGCGCGGCACATTCGGGGTCCTTGGGGGACGCCGGGCAACGCCGTGGCAACAAGCATTGAACGATCGGATCTTCGCCATGCAGCTTCGCAGCTTCATTTTAGCCGGCCTTTGGGCCGTGCTCAGCCTTGGTGCGCCCGCTTACGCGGCCATGCCGGCGGGCAATTCGGCCCCTGCAATCACAACTGACGTCGTCAACGTCGCCGCCAAAAGCGATTCGGCGCAACTAAAACTCCTCAAGAAGAAAAAAGACCCGACCGCGGCCGATCTTGCCCAGATCAGGAAGCTCGAAGCCAAGATCGCGGCTGGCAAGCAGGCTGCTCGAGTAAAGGCCATCGAGGCAAGGAAGCTGGCGATGCGCGAGGCGGCCAAAGCCAAGTCGGACGCGGAACGGCAGGCGTTTCTTGCCAAAAAGGGCCTCGTCAAGAAGGATAAGTCCGCTGGCCAAGCCAGGCTGGCCAATGCTAGGCCGGTCAAGATCATCGACCCTATGCAACCCATCGCAGCAATCCAGTCGGCCGAGGCCATTCCCGCCGAGGCCATGAACGTCGCGCTGACCGGCAACAACGGCGAATTGCGCAGCGAGCCGGTCGGACAGAAGCCGCAGCGCGTCGGGCTGTTCGCCGGCCTGTTCGGCGGCACGTCCTCGTCGATGTCGTTGCTGCCCGAGACCCGCGCCCTCGATGCCGCGCTCGCCAGCAAGGAAGCCAGGAAGCAGTTCAAGGTGAGGCCGGAGTTCGTGCCGCAAGAGGTCGAGTTCACCGGCTATAGCCCCGGGACCATCGTCATCGATACCAGTGCGCGCCGCCTCTATCTCGTCGAATCCTCCTGGACCGCCCGCCGTTATGCGATTGCGGTCGGTCGTGACGGCCTGCAGTTCAAGGGCACGGTCGCCGTCGGCGACAAGCAGGAATGGCCCCGCTGGATCCCGACGCTCGACATGCAGAAGCGTGAGCCGAAGAATTACGGCCGGTACAAGGATGGCATGCCCGGCGGCGGCGATAACCCGCTCGGCGCGCGCGCCATCTATCTCTACGACGGCAGGAAGGACACCCATCTGCGTATTCACGGCACCATTGCGCCGCAGTCGATCGGGACGAGCTCCTCCAACGGCTGTTTCCGCATGATCAACGAGCACGTCATGGACCTTTATCGCAGAGTGAAAGTGGGCACCAAGGTCGTCATCATCTGACGCCTTGACGGGTCAAACAAAAGGGCCGGCCTCGCCGGCCCTTTTGTATTGGTGGTGCGCCAGCTTGGGCATCACCAGGTCGCCTTCTCTGGAAAAAGCCTTCGCGGCGGTTTTTTCTCTGGCGGAATCAATTCGGCCGCGTTAAGCGATGACTCCCATGGCGCGATATGTATTCATCACAGGCGGCGTGGTTTCCTCACTCGGAAAAGGCATCGCTGCAGCGGCCCTTGGGGCTCTCTTGCAGGCGCGAGGCTATCGCGCGCGCATCAAGAAGCTTGATCCCTATCTCAATGTCGATCCCGGCACGATGTCGCCATACCAGCATGGCGAAGTCTTCGTGACGGATGACGGCGCCGAGACCGATCTCGATCTTGGCCATTATGAGCGCTTCACCGGCCGCTCGGCCAACCAGCAGGACAACATCACCACGGGCCGCATCTACAAGAACATCATCGAGCGCGAGCGACGCGGCGACTATCTTGGCGCCACCGTGCAGGTCATTCCGCACGTCACCGACGAGATCAAGAATTTCATCCTCAACGGCAATGACGACTATGACTTCGTCCTGTGCGAGATCGGCGGCACCGTCGGCGACATCGAGGCGATGCCGTTTCTGGAGGCGATCCGCCAACTTGGCAACGACCTGCCGCGCAACAACGCCGTCTACGTGCACCTGACGCTGATGCCCTACATTCCAACGGCGGGCGAATTGAAGACCAAGCCGACCCAGCATTCGGTCAAGGAGTTGCGCGGCATCGGCATCGCGCCCGACATCCTGCTGGTCCGCGCCGACCGCCCCATCCCCAGGGAAGAGCGCCGCAAACTGTCGCTGTTCTGCAATGTGCGCGAGAGCGCGGTCATCCAGGCGCTCGACGTGCCGCACATCTACGACGTGCCGATGGCCTATCACAATGAAGGGCTGGATTCCGAAGTGCTGGCCGCTTTCGGCATCGATCCGGCGCCGAAGCCGCGGATGGAGCCCTGGCAAGCGGTGTCCAAACGCATCCACAACCCGGAAGGCGAGGTGACCATCGCCGTCGTCGGCAAATATACCGGCCTCAAGGACGCCTACAAATCGCTGATCGAGGCGCTGTCGCATGGCGGTCTCGCCAACCGCGTCAAGGTCAAGCTCGACTGGATCGAGAGCGAGATATTCGAGAAAGAAGACCCGGCGCCGTGGCTGGAAAAGGTCCACGGCATTCTGGTCCCCGGCGGTTTTGGCGAGCGCGGCGCGGAAGGCAAGATCCTTGCGGCGAAGTTCGCCCGCGAGCGAAAAGTGCCGTATTTCGGCATCTGCTTCGGCATGCAGATGGCCTGCATCGAGGCAGCGCGTTCGCTGGCCGGCGTCAATCATGCCTCGTCGACCGAATTCGGTCCGACCGAGGAACCGGTCGTCGGCCTGATGACGGAATGGCTGAAAGGCAACATGCTGGAGAAGCGCAGGGAAACCGGCGATCTCGGCGGCACCATGCGGCTCGGTGCCTATCAGGCGGACCTCGCCAGGGGCTCGAAGATCGCCGAGATCTATGGCGACACGCAGATTTCCGAGCGCCACCGCCACCGCTACGAGGTCAATGTCGACTACAAGGAGCGGCTCGAGGATTGCGGGCTGGTTTTTGCCGGCATGTCGCCGGACGGCGTGCTGCCGGAAACGGTCGAATATCCCGACCATCCCTGGTTCATCGGCGTGCAATATCATCCCGAGCTGAAAAGCCGGCCGCTTGACCCGCACCCGCTGTTTGCCAGCTTCATCGAGGCAGCGGTGGAGCAGAGCCGCTTGGTCTAAATCGACAGGCTATCGTGAGATATCCGGGCTAGAATGCAAACCTACGTCGCTCTGCTTTACAGCATCGTCCTGGGCGAGGGGCGGCGTGTCGTCATGTCCGATCTCAGGGCCATGACAGAAGGCCTGGGCCTGAACAACCCGCGCACGCTGGTGGCGACCGGCAATCTGGTTTTCGAAACGAAAGAAACAGAGATTGCCGCGCTGGAGCGCCGATTGGAGACGGCGTTCCAAAAGACCTTCGGCCGCCATGTCGACATCATCGTGCGCCGCGCAGATGACTGGTTGAAGCTTGCGGCCGGCAATCCGTTTCCCGCCGAATCGGCTGCCGCCGCGGATCAGGTAGCGGTGCGCGTGATGCGCAAGCCCGTTCCCGCTGAGGCCGTCGCGGCGCTGGAGGCCTATATCGGCAAGGATGAGCGGATGCAGGCCGTCGGCGGTGACATCTGGATCTTCTTTTCGCGCGAGACGCCAAGCTCGCGTCTTTTGGCGGCGATAAGCCATAAACGGCTCGGCATCGGCACCTCGCGCAACTGGAACACCGTGCGCAAGCTAGCCGAGATGGTCGGCGGATAGGGCTTCCCCTTCTCCCAGGGAGAGTATAGCGACGGGGAGAAAGACGCCTTGGCCAAAGATTTCGCCAATCTGCAGCGCTGCAGAAAGGGGCGCCGATGTTGCGGCCAGCTGTCCAGTTGATAGATGGGTAACACTTTGAACCGGATACATGGGTTACAGTTTTCCCCCTGTCGTGTCCGCCGC